>JAJZYO010000229.1 GCA_021798075.1 Actinomycetes bacterium | reverse complement strand
GCCACCGCAAGGCCCGTTTCACGGTGATTTGCCGCAACGAAGGCAACGTCGACGTCGAAATCGCCCTGCACGCCACCGACCCCGAGCGAGCGCTCCGGCTCACCTGCCAGCCGTCAAGGCTAGTGGTCGAGGCGGGCGGCGGAGGAGAGGCAGCCCTCCACGTCCGAGCGCCCAGGCAGATCTTCGGCTCGGAGCGCGCCCGCACCATAAACCTCTCTGGCCGCGTGGCCGCGCCCGGGACCGCCGGCCCCCAGGCGCCCACCCTCGAGGCCCACGCCACCTACGTCCAGCACCCAAGGGTGCCCGCCGGGGTGGCCACGGCGGCCATCCTGGCCGCCATCGTGGCGCTCTGGGCGGCTATCTTCTCGCTCGGTCTTCGAGCGGTCCTAGCAGAACAGCCGCTGGCCAAGTCGGCGCCGCTGTCGTTCTTCGCGCCCGTGAGTCCCGGGAAGGCCGCCCATAACGCCGGAGCCGCCACGCCAGCCGGCTTCGCACCTAAGGACTTTGCCCCCCTCGGTGCCGCCGGCTCGATAAGGGGGAGGGTGACTTCACCGGGCCAGCCTGGTGGCGTCGGGCGCGTGGTCGTGAAGGCCGTGGAGCTCGGGCCCGGTGGCGGCCCGCCCACGTCGGCGGCCACCCAGTCGGACGGCACCTACTTGATAGCCGGGCTTTTCCCGGGGAAGTACAAGATCTCCTTCAGCGCCCCGGGTTTCCAGACCGTATGGTACGGCGGCGCCTCCACCGGACGCGGCACGCGCGCGGTCGAGGTGGGGGCAGGGAGCACGATCAACAGGGTCAACGCGGCCATTCGTGGGCTACCTGCGAGCATCGTGGGCCACGTGATGACCGGGGAACCGCACTCGCCACCGGTGCGGGTAACCCTGGTGGAGAGCCCGGCTGGCCCGGCCCGTCAGCCGGGGAGCGGGCAGGTTGACAACCAGGGGCAGGCGCAGGCCACCAGCACCGCCCAGGCCAGCACGGGTACCTTTCGCTTCTCGCACCTCGCTTCCCCAGCCGCCTACACGCTCACCTTCCGCGCCCACGGCTTCCTGCCCGCGAGGGAACGGGTCTACGTGGGCGGGGGCCAGGCCCTGGCAGCCAACACCGTGCAGCTCCAGGCCAAGCCAGGCCAGATCGCCGGCCAGGTGACCGGCGGAGGCAGGCGTCTCGGGGGAGTAGAGGTAACCGCCAGTGCCAACGGGGAAACCTTTGCGGCCGCCACCCCGACCGCCGGGGCCGTCGGGCGCTTTTCGCTGCCCGACTTGCCCACCCCGGCCGCTTACCTCCTCAGGTTTTCCAAGCCCGGGTACGGTACCGAGACCATGGCGGTCGACCTCGGCCCGGGCCAGGTGGTCGGCAAACTGCGGGTGGCTATGGTGGGCGGGGCAGGAACGGTGTCGGGGAGGGTGGTGGGCCCGAAAGGCCACCCGCTCGGCGGCGTCACGGTGAGCATTGGCGGCCTGGCGACCCCCATCGTGTCCGAGACCCTGACGGAGGGCCGGGTGGGCACCTACACGGTCCAAGGGCTGCCGACACCCGGTACGTACGCTTTGACTTTCTCCCGCCCGGGTTACCAGAGCGAGACCCTCGGCGTGACGCTCCGCTCCGAAGCCCAGGCGCGGGGGGTCGACGTGACCTTGCCCGCCGTCATCGGCGCCATCTCGGGGCGGGTCACCAACGCCAAGACCGGAGCGGGCCTGGCCGGCGCCGTGGTCGTATTTACCGACGGTTCGCAGACCAACCAAGCCGCCACCACTTCTTTTGGGCGTTACACGCTCGCGCAACTCGCCCCCGGGGCCTACTCCGTCACTTTCTTCTATCCCGGCTACGCGAGCGAGACGGCGCTCGTCCGCCTCCGGCCCGGACAGCACGTCACCGAGGACATCGCCTTGGAACCGAGCCGATGAAGGTCGAGGTAACCCCTCGCTGGGCCGTCGCCCCGCCGGGCCAACCGGTGGTTTTCACCATCCGGGTGTTCAACACCGAGGCGCTCATAAGCGGCCACGACATCAGGATCTTGGGCGCTGACACGAAGTGGACAAGCCTGGACAAGCAGGCCCTCGCCCTCTTCCCCGGGACGATGGGCACAGCGGTGCTGACTCTCACTTTCCCCCCAGGTTCCCCGGCCGGGCTGCGCCGTGTCAGCGTCGAGATCAAAGAGGTCACCGAACCCTGGGCCACCGAGGTGGTGGACCTCGACTTGGAAGTGCCCGCCCAGCGTTCGGTATCGCTCGCGCTCGACCCGGTCAGCGTGTCTGCGGGCCGGCGAGCCTCGCTCGTCGCCTTGGTGGCCAATGCCGGCAACACGACAGAGAACGTCGAACTCGCCGGCGCCGACGACGAGAGCCAGGTCGGTTTCAGGTTCTGGCCACCGGTGGCGCGCGTGGCACCTGGGGAGACCAAGGCGGTCAACGTCGGGGTCTCCGCGGCCCGGCCCTGGCTGGGCAACCCCAAAGTGCGCCCGTTTACAGTCAAAGAAGCCAAGGCCGGAGGTGGGCGCCCGCCGGCGCAAGCCTTCGGCTCGTTCATGCAAAAGCCGTGGTTGAGCCGAAGCCACCTGGCGCTGGCCGGACTGCTCGCCGCGGCCACCGTTTTCGCCGTGGTGCTGACCCTGACGCTCTCACGGCTCAACGCGGCTTCAGCCAATGATTCCAATGCCGTCATGCAGGCCCTTCAGGCGAGCCTCAATACCCAGTCCGGGGCTTCCGGCGGTACCGGGGCGGGAGCCTTGGCCGGCACGGTGAGCCTGCCCTCTTCGCAAGGCGCATACGCCGTGACGGTCGACCTCTACAACCCGGCCGATCTCACGACCCCGCTCGCCTCCGCGTCCACCAACCGAAGCGGGCGCTACAGCTTCGCCGGCCTCGCCCCTGGCTCTTACAAGGTCGAGTTCCAGGGCGCCGGCCTGGCTACACTGTGGTACCCAGACGCCACTTCGCCCGGGGACGCCGGGACCGTGGTGCTCGCCTCCGGGCAGGAGCGTCCCGGCCTCAATGCCACCCTTTTCGGGCTTCCCGCCACAATTTCGGGGACGGTGAGCGGCCCCGCGCCAGCCGGCGCCACCATAAGGCTCTTTTCTGGAGGGGCCAACCCGGCCGTAGTCGCGGCCACCACGACCGACGCCTCCGGCAACTTCGCCCTCTCCAACATCGCTACCCCGGCCACCTACCAACTGGACGTGGCCAAACCCGGCTACGCCGGCGTGAGAGACCGCCTGACCCTGGCGAGCGGCGAGGACGACACGGGGGTGACGCTCTACCTCCAGCCTGGTGACGGCACCATCGCCGGCACGGTGTCCTCGCCCTCGGGACCTCTCGGAGGGGCAACCATCAGCGCTTCGGCGCCGACCGCGGGTGGCACAGCCAGTTCTACGACGGTTTCGCTAACCCGGGGCCAGGTCGGCTCGTTCGTCTTGGGGAACCTGCCCACGCCAGCCACCTTCACGGTGGTGGTGTCGGCGCCTGGGTACGTCCGCCAGACCCTCATGCTTTCCCTCGAGAAGGGCCAGCACCTGCGGGCCGAAAAAGTCGTGCTAGCGCCGGCCCGGGGGACGATAAGGGGAAAGGTCACGCTGGTGGGCGGGAAGCCGGCCGGCGGGGTCCTGGTGACGGTGCGCGGCGCCCAGGGTTCCATTTCGACCACGACCTCGAGCCTCGACCTGAAGGGCCGCACTACTTTGGGCGTTGGGAGCTTCCAGATCTCCGGCTTGGCCGTGCCTGCAATTTATCAAGTGACGTTCTCGCGCCCGGGCCTTCTGACCGTGACCCGGGACGTGCACCTCGGCCTCGCCGGCCCGGCCAAGCGCGGCGGGCACGGCGCAGGAGCAAAACCTGTCCTATTGCACGGCCCCGTGACCCAGCCAGAAGGCCTGGTCGTAACCATGCAGTTTGCCACCGCCGCCATCTACGGGACGGTCAAGGACCACGCCGGGAAAGGCGTCGGGGGAGTAGCGGTGTCGCTCGTCTCGGGCAGTGCCAGCTACTCCGTCACTTCTGCCAATGTCCCCAAGACGGGGGCGTACGAAGTCGACGGGGTCGCGCCCGGCACCTACACGGTCAGTTTCACTCGGGCCGGGGTCGTGCCTACTGCCGGCGTGGTCACACTGGTGGCCGGCGAGCGCCTCTTGTACAACGCCGTCGTCGGGCAACCCCCCGTTACCACCACCACGTCGCCGTCAACTACACCATCGAAGCCGGGCACCACGACCACGACGTCTACGACGCGGCCCACGACGACGCTGCCGGCGGTCCCGCCCCCTGTGACCACCACGGTCGCGCCGGCCACGACGACCACGCCGCCACCTACCACAACGGGCTCCCAACCCGTCACTACGACGAGGCCGGCCACTACCACCTCGAGACCGCGTCCCACGACGACGACCTCCAAGCCGCGGCCCACCACCACGCTCGCCAGGACGACTACGACGGCGCCGGCCTCCACCACGAGGCCGCCGACTACCGTTCCTTCGACGAGCGCAGCCACGACCCCCACCACGTTGGCGCCGGCCACCCCGACCACCTTGGCGCCGG
>JAJZYO010000228.1 GCA_021798075.1 Actinomycetes bacterium | reverse complement strand
GACGCCCTCTTCAAGGACTTCAAGATCTATGCGCCCTTTGGCCAGCTCTACGAGCCGGTGGACTCCAAGCTCATGCTCAGCTATTCCGAGGCGAAGGACGGCCAGATAATCGAGGAGGGGATAAGCGAGGCCGGCGGCATGGCCGATTTCACGGCGGCGGGCACCGCCTACGCCACTTTCGGCACGCCGATGGTGCCGTTTTACATCTTCTATTCGATGTTCGGCTACCAGCGCGTGGGCGACCTGGTCTGGGCTGCGGCCGACATGCGGGCCAGGGGCTTTTTGTTCGGCGCCACGGCCGGGCGCACCACGCTCCTCGGTGAGGGCCTGCAGCACGACGACGGCCAGTCGCACGTGCTGTTCTCGGTCGTGCCCAACGTGCAGGCCTACGACCCGGCCTTTGCCTACGAGACCGCGACCATCGTGCGTGACGGGATCCGGCGTATGTACGGCGAGGGCGGCGGGGAAGACATTTTCTACTACATAACCATCTACAACGAGAACTACAAGCAGCCGGCGAAGCCCGGAGCAGTGGACGAGGGCATATTGCGGGGGCTCTACCGGTTCTCGCCGGCGCCGGAAGGGCCGAGCCGGCGCGTAGCCATCCTTTTCTCCGGTTCTGCGAGCCAGGCCGCGCTCGAGGCACAGCGCCTGCTCGCCGAAGACCACGACGTGGCGGCCCAACTGTGGAGCGCAACCAGCTACAAAGCCCTCCGTGACGACGCCCTTTCTGCCGAGCGCTACAACCGCCTCCACCCTTCCCAGCCGGCCCGCACCCCTTACGTCGCGTCGGCCCTGGCCGGCGTCGAGTGCCCGGTCGTCGCCGTCACCGACTTCATGAAGGCGGTGCCCGACCAGATCGCCCGCTGGGTGCCGGCGCCCTACGTAACCCTCGGCACGGACGGCTTTGGCCGGAGCGACAACCGGGCCCACCTGCGCCGCTACTTCGAGACCGACGCCGCGCACGTCATCATCGGCGCGCTGGACGGCCTGCGCCAGGCCGGCGAGGCCAAAGCCGAGGAGGTCGAGGACGCCCTCCGTCGCTACGGCATCGACCCGGACGGCCCGGCCCCGGCGGAGTTGTAGAGCTGCGCCGGCAGAGGCCGGCGCCTGGCCAGGGCGGGCGGTCGAGAAAGCCGGTACTGGCACCTGGGACGCCGGCAACCGCACCCAAAATGTGCGCGCGGCGCCTTTCCCGGCGCGTTTTTGCGAACCGGGTGCACCACAGGTGCCTCCATGGACGCGTGACGCACCCGCTAAGCGCAGGTCCCACGCCTCGGAGCGTCCCCAGCGTCGTTTTCGTAGGGCTACTTGTCTAGGCGCGGCCGCCCTGTGTCGTGCGAAAGCCGAGGCCGCTCAAGGGGTCTGCCTCGCGTGAGAGGTTACGGCCGCCGTCAACCACGAGCACCGCTCCGGTAACGAAAGAGGCGGCAGGGGAAGCGAGGAACGCCACAGCGGTAGCAACCTCTTCTGGCTTGCCGAGCCTGCCGAGCAGCGTCGGGGCTCTTGTAGTCACCGAACCGCTCTCGGCGATCGCTGTTCGCATCGAGCCCGTCGCTATAGCACCAGGGCAGACAGCGTTCACCCGAACGCCCAAAGGCGACAGTTCGACGGCAAGTGCGCGGGTGAGGGCGATGACGCCCCCCTTGGAGGCGGCATAACTCACATAGGTTGGAACCGGCAAGAACGCTTGGATCGCTGCAATGTTTATGATCGAGCCTCGGTGGCGCTCAGCCATGGTAGGCGCGCACGCTCGGCAAAGCGCGGCAGCGGCGCTCAGGTTCGTTGCCAGGACCTTGTCCCAGTCGGCTTCGTCGGACTGGAGGAAGCCCGTGCGCTCACCGTGGTAGGCCGCGTTGTTGACAAGGATGTCAACACCTCCGAGATCCGCGGCCGCCGAGGACGCCAGGCGCCACCCTTCTGGCGTGCTTATGTCGGCGGTGACGGCTTCGGCAACGCCACCAAACGAGCCGATGGACTTGGCGACGCGCCCCGCTCCCGAGCCGTCGACGTCCAGCACTACGACGGCAGCTTTGCGACTCGCCAACTCTGCCGCTACGGCCGCCCCAATGCCGCTAGCCGCGCCAGTGACAAGCGCCGTGGTCCCAACGAGGTCACCATCACCGCTGCTCATCCGAGGGTTCACCAGAGGCCTAGGTGGATTGACGAGGCACGGCATTGCCGCGTCTGCCGACGAGGAAGTCGAAGTCGGCGCCTCGGTCGGCTTGAAGGACGTGCTCGGTGAAGAGCCGAAGGTAGCCCCCACCTTCTTTTGGAGGCTCAGGGTGGCAGGGGAGGCCGGCAAGTCGCTCTGCGATAGTGGCATCGTCCAGTTCTACGTCGAGCCGACGCCGATCTACGTCGAGGGCTACGACGTCACCGGTCCGCAAAGCCGCGAGCGGCCCGCCTACCGCGGACTCGGGGGCCACGTGGAGCACGACTGTGCCGAACGCAGTCCCGCTCATCCGCGCGTCGGTGACCCTGACCATGTCCCTCACGCCACAGGCCAGCATTTTCTTGGGCAAAGGAAGGTTTCCGAGCTCTGGCATTCCTGGGTAGCCCCGCGGGCCCGAGTTCCGCAAAACTAGCACATCGTCAGGAGCGACATCGAGGTCAGGCCGGTCAGCCACCTCGCTGTACGCCTCAATCGAGTCGAAGACAAGAGCGCGTCCACGGTGGCGGAGAAGGTCGGGCGAGGCTGCCGAAACCTTGATCACAGCTCCCGAGGGGCACAGGTTGCCGTGCAGCACCGCCGTAGCGTTGCCTGGCGGGAAGAGCGGATCATCGTGGCTGTGGACCACTCTACGGTCATGGCAACGTGCTCCCTCTATCTCCTCACCAAGACTTCGGCCGGCTACGGTCGGCACGTCGAGGTTCAGGTGCTCTGCCACCTCCACCAGTACGGCAGGCATTCCTCCTGCACCGTCGAGATCTTCTGCGAGGAACCTCCCATTTGGCTTGCAGTCGACGATGACGGGCACCCGCCGACCTATCCGGTCTATGTCGTCAAGGTTGAGCTCGACCCCGGCGCGCCCAGCCATCGCAAGTAGGTGGACCACAGCGTTGGTAGACCCACCTATGGCGGCATTGGCAACGACGGCGTTTTCAAACGCTGCCCGGCTCAAGAACGTGGAGATTGGGGTGGATTCCCTCACGAGACCGACAGCACGCCGGCCAGCCATATGCGCAAAGACCTTGCGCTGGCCGTCCACCGCTGGGACCAAGGCGCTTCGGGGGAGCTGGAGCCCCATCGCCTCGGTCAGGCAAGCCATCGTCGATGCCGTCCCCATCGTGGTGCAGTGGCCAGCACCGCGAGAAACGCACCTCTCTGCTTCGAGCAACGTGTCCGGAGGCTCTTCACCCGCACGGACTGCCTCGGAAAGCCGCCAGAGGTCAGTCCCCGACCCCACAGGACAGTTCCGCAGACGACCGCTGACCATCGGACCGCCAGTAAGCAAGACCGCTGGCAAATCGGCGCTTGTGGCACCCATTACCAACGCTGGCGTCGTCTTGTCACAGCCTGCGAGCAACACCGTACCATCGAGCGGGTTACCTCTCAACATCTCCTCCACCTCGAGGGAGGCAAGGTTACGGTAGAACATTGCGGTGGGCCTGAGCAGGGTCTCGCCCAGGGCCAGGGACGGGAACTCGAGCGGGAAGCCGCCGGCCTCGTATACGCCCGCCTTGACCGATTGGGCGAGGTCGTGGAGGTGAGCGTTACAAGGCGCGAGCTCGGACCAGCTTGTCGCGATGCCGATTACCGGGCGGCCATCGAAGAGGTCGTCGGGGAAGCCTTCGGATTTGGTGTGCGAGCGGTGGACAAACCCGATCTTGCCAGTGGCAGCAAACCACGTGGCACTTCTAAGGGTACTGTTCACGACCATCAGATGAGAAATACCTTGAAGCAGGCCCTGGGCAGAGGGGCCCGAACATGTCGTTCAGGCCGCTGGCGAGGAGCGGGCCTATCAAACCACCGGTCAGCACCTCCACGGCCAGGTCCACTACAATCGCGGTGGGCTGGGTCGGCCACCCGGCAGTTAGAGGGCCCGTGGAGAGCACAGCTGAGTCCCCACCCCAAGGCGCCATTACAGCAGGACCGTTTCTGAACACCAAGCCCACGAGACCCGCTTCGGTCAACGGATAGACATACGCGCCGAGCGCTCCGACGGTGAGAGGAATTGGCGATGCCCAATACCATAGAGAGGGGAACCAATCCTAGTCAACCCCTTGTGAAGGCAAGTTTCGGGCATGTGTCGCGCTTGAGCCCCGACCGGACGCCAGGTTATATTTCGGCAATCGAATGCTCACGGACTGAGGATGGGATGCGTCTGCACAACGCGTGGTGCCACGGATCCGGCGGCCTGCGGGACGTGGCTCGCCGTGCCGGCGTTCGCCCGGTGCGAGCAGCGATCCAGGGGTGGAGGCCGACCGGCTGCGTGTCCTGTTGCAGAGGCAGGTGGACGGGGTGGTCACCAGCCCGGTGCACAGGCGGCGCAGCGCGAAGGCCGGCCGGCAGGCCGCCCGCGAAGC
>JAJZYO010000227.1 GCA_021798075.1 Actinomycetes bacterium | reverse complement strand
CGACGCCGGCCATCAAAACAAGTGTGCCCACTATCTCGTTGGCCAGACCGCCGCCGCCCGTGCTGGTGGTGGTCTCGGTGATCACGCTCCAGTGCCAGTGCGGGACCGCCCTCCCCGCGACCCCGTATATGACCCAGATGAGCGGGGCGCCTATCAGCCCGGTGGCGAGCATGCAGGCACCCCAGCCGGCCAAGCTGGCTGTGCGCCGGGCCCAAGAGGGCCGGCCGTAGAGGTCGAGCGTCGCTCCAGGCCCACCTTCTCCCAGCAGGACGTCGGGGCCGGCGCCCGCCGGGACGGCGCCGTCTGCTCCGGGAGCGCCCACGTCTACACACCCCGCCCGATGGGCAAGGCGGTCGCGGCCACTTTGCGCACCAACAACCGCGCCGCGATATTGGTGAGGAGCGTGATGACGGCCAAGAGCAGCGCAAATTCGGCCAGCGTCCGCACGGCGAAGCCGGTCCCGTCGGAAAAAGCGCCGTCGAGCTGCTGGACGATCGTGGAAGCGATCGTGCCCATCTTGCCATAGAGGTTGGCGGGTACGGTGCCGAGCAAGCTGCCCGAGACCATGGCCACAGCCATCGTCTCGCCGAGAGCCCTTGCCAGCCCCAGCACGGAAGCCCCGATCATGCCGGCCCGCACCCAGGGGATGCTCACCTTGCTTGCCACCTCCCAGTCGCTCATGCCGAGCGCGGCCGCCCCTTCCTTCGTCAGGACAGGTACTTGGCGGAGCAGGTCTCGGGTGGTGGCGGCGACGATCGGGATGATCATGACGCCAAGGACGAGCCCGGCAGTCATGAGCCCCTCGCCGTAACCGGTGTCCCCCCTGAAAAACCTGAGGACGGGGACGTCAGGCATAATGCTCGCGACCGCCGGGTAAACATCACGGGACAGGACCGGCCCCAAGGTGAGGATCCCCCAAAGGCCGAAGACTACGCTCGGGATGCCGGCGAGCAGCTCCAGGAACATCCCGAGGACGTGCGAAGCCCGCCGGGGGAGCTTCTCGACCACCGCCAAGGCGGCGCCGATCGAGAGAGGCACGGCGAAAAGTACTGCGATCGCGGAACTGGCCAGGGTCCCGACGATGAGCGGGAGGGCGCCGTAGTGGGCGCCCACGGGGTGGAGGACGCCGTCGGTCTTGACCGGGGCCCCGTAGGTGTTGCCGGGGTCCCACACGCTCCGCCAGAAGAACCCGGCACCGTTGAGCTTCATCGCCGGCCAAGCCTTGGCGGCGAGGATGGCGACGATGCCCACGAGCGCGAGGAGAGGAAGGAGAGCGGCGACGCCCGTCGCGTACCGGAGGAAGGACCGCTCCCCGGTCAACCGGCGTGAGGACGCGCGCAGCCAGGCAAGGCGCCCGCGCCCTCCGGCTCTGGCCGCGGGAGCTTGGGCTGGGGGTGCCTGCCTGGCTGCCAGCGCCACTTCTAGCCCTTGACCTTGGCTATCTGGGCCGCCGAGAGCTGGGCGATGCTCGTCGGCAGGGGCTGGAAGCCGACCTGGTCGAGGAACGACGGAGAGCTGCCGCCCTTGGGGTCGATGGCCCAGTAAAGGAGCGCCTTCACGGCCTGGGCCGTGGTCGCGTTGGGCTCCTTCGCCGGGATGATGGCATACTCGTAGTTGATGATCGGGTAGCCGCCCCTGGCCCCGTCGTAGACCAGGGAAAGCGCCTCGTCGGGAGGTGTCTGCTCGTAGGCCGCCCCGGCCTCGGAGATGATGGTGGCCGCCACCGGGAGGTGGAAGGTGCCCGAGCGGTTTCGCAGCATCGCCTCGCCGAGGTGGCCGGCGTCGGTCTCGTGCTTGTAACTGATGCCGATGTAGGCGATGCAGCCAGGCGTCTTCTCGCAACCTGTCACCATGCCCCCGTTGCCTTCCTCGGCCAAGGCGTTCGAGATGGAGGGGAAGCTTATGCTCGTGCCGTAACCGATCGACTTGCCCCAACCGCCGGGGTTGGAGTCCGACAGGTAGGTGGAGAAGATGAACGTATCGCCCGAGGAGTCGGAGCGGTGCAGCGCCACGATCTTCTCGTTGGGCAGCTTGACGCCCGGGTTGAGCGACTTGATGTGGGGGTCGTCCCAGTTGGTGATGTGGCCCTCGTAGATGGCCGCCAGTACGCCGCCGTCGAGCTTCAGGTGCGTTGACGCGGGGACGCCCTTCACGTTGTAGTTGACCATCTGGGCCGAGATCGCGAGCGGGACGTTCATGATGCCCCGGTACTGGGCGAAGTCGGTCGGGGACAGGTAGGCGTCGGAGGCGCCGATGTCGATGCTGCCTGCCTCCGCGTCGGAAATCCCCGTGCCAGAGCCGGTGCCTTGGGGCGTGATCGTGATGTTGGGATAGTGCTTGTGGTAGGCCGGTGCCCATAGCTGGAAGAGCGGGTAGAGCAGCGTGCTGCCCGTCTCGGAGATGGCGACCTTGGCCCTGGGAGGCGCCTCGCCGGCCTTGGTGACCATGGCCTTGGTGACCATGGCCTTGGCGATCGTGGCCTTGGCGACCATGGCCTTGTGCTGAGCCGTCCTGGGGGCGGCAAAGGCGCTGCTCGCGCCCAGCAGGCTGCTCGCGGCCGAAACTGCCGCCACGAGCGTGCCCGCTGCGGCTAGTGCCACCGGGGTGGTCTTGCGGGTCCTGGGCCGGCTGCTCGGAGCTGTCGGCATTTTGTCGTGTTCCTCCTCTTTTAGTGCGCGTTCATCCAAGGGGTTTTGCTCTCGTGCCAGCGGGTGCGGCGCCACCCGCTCTTTATTGCTGCCCGGCGCCGTATTACCCGGGCAGGGGCTTCAGCCCATGCGGCCGGTTACGTACCTTGCCGTCTCGGGCTCTCGTGGGTCCTCGAACAGCTGGGCCGTCTCAGCACACTCGACCATCTTCCCCTGGTAAAAAAAGACGGTCCGGTCCGAGATGCGGCGAGCCTGGCCCAGGTTGTGGGTGACTATGACTACCGTGAGCGCCGGCACGAGGGAGCGGGCCATCGCCTCGATATTTTCGGTCGTCACTGGGTCCAAAGAAGAGGTGGGCTCGTCGAGTAGCAGCACCTCCGGCCCGATAGCGAGCGCCCGCGCCAGGCACAGCAATTGCTGCTGGCCGCCCGAGAGGCTAAAGGGCGAGGAGTTGAGCCGGTTGCTCACCGCGTCCCAGAGGCCGACCTCGCGCAGGCGAGCTTCGACGATATCGCGGTAATGCTCCTTGCCCGCAATGCGGTGGGCCTTGACGCCGGCCAAGATGTTGGCGGCGATCGACATCGGGAACGGGTTGGGCCGCTGGAAGACCATACCGACACGTCGCCGCAGCGCCATCAACTGGGCCCCCGGCGCGTAGATACTGGCGCCGTTTAGCAGGACGTCGCCCCGGTGCCAGTGCTTGGCCACCTTGTCGTTCATGCGGTTGAGCGACCGGAGAAAGGTCGTCTTGCCGGACCCGGTCGGGCCGATCAACGCCGTGATCTCGCCCCTTCTCACCTCGAGGTCGAGGCCCGAAAGGACCGTTGCCGAGCCGAACCCGAGAGCGAGGTCTTGGACCTGCATGGACACCCCCCGGATGCCAGCCTCCACGATTGCTGGGACGTCGGCCCTACGGGGAGCGGCGGTGGCCGGGGCCCGTACCGAGGTCATAGTGCCTTACCGGCCGGCGAAGGGCTCGTTAGGTTCACGGTAACGAGAGGCTACGAGGCCGAGTTGAACTCAAAGTAAACGAGCGGCAACAGCGGGGCGATCGACGGGTGAAATCTGGAGCGGCCTCGCTCTCGTCGGCGTTTTCCCTAAACGCCCGGAGGGCTGGGAGGTGAAAGACCGACCAAAGGGCAGAGCGCGACGCGTGCCTAGTAGGGGCGCACCAGCACGAAAAGCATGGAAGCGGTAGCAGCCACCTTGCCCTCTACGGCCGCGGTGCCGTGCCCGCGGCCGGCCGT
Source organism: Actinomycetes bacterium (assembly GCA_021798075.1). The sequence continues at coordinate 643 of JAJZYO010000227.1, read as the reverse complement.
CGAGCCCAGTTGGTCCAGTTCGACTGTGAGCTCCAGGGTCTCGCCCGGCAAGACTTGGCGCCGGAAACGGGCCTTGTCGATCCCGCCGAAGAGGGGGAGGTAGCCGGCGAAGCGAGGCTCGGCCAACACCGCCAGGCCACCGAGCTGAGCGAGGGCTTCGACCATGAGCACGCCGGGGAGCGTAGGGCGCCCGGGGAAATGGCCCGCGAAGAAAGCTTCGTCGCCGCTCAGGTGCCAAAGCCCCGTGGCCCGCACGCCAGGCTCGATAGCCGTGACCTCGTCCACGAACAAAAACGGTGGGCGGTGGGGCAGCACCTCCGCGGGTGCCGGGAGGCGCCGAGGGACCGGCGTGCCCGCGAGCCCCGAGCCGGGGGGCGCCGAGGGGGACATCGAACCGAGGCGGCCTGTTCCGCTGCCCTCCGCCTGGGGTGCCCCGGCGGCGCCCTCCTCCGGCTGGGGTGCCCCTGCGCCGGCGTCCCTGGGCTCGCTCGTCAATGGCCCATCCCGAGCCCGCCGTCGACCGGGATGACGGCTCCGGTCACGTACGCGGCATCTTCCGAAGCGAGCCAGTGCACAGTCCCGGCGACCTCCTCTGCCAGCCCAAAGCGCCTGAGCGGCACCTGGGCGAGCATCTCGTCGCGGC
>JAJZYO010000226.1:474-4545 GCA_021798075.1 Actinomycetes bacterium | reverse complement strand
GAGCGCGAGCGCCGTCAGGTACGCCCCCGTCGAACCGGCACCGCCGTCGACGGCGATCTTCATCCCTTTCAGGTCGCCCGGGTTGGTGAGCTTGCGCGAGGCCTTCAGCTTCTTGGCCACGACGAGGCCGTTGGCCGCGGTGCCGGGCGCCTCTTCGGCCATGGAGCCGACCACCTTGAAGTCGAGGCCCTGGTGCACGGCGTTGAACAGGCCGGCCGAGAACCCCCCGAGCACCACCTGCACCTTGTTGGTGGCGGCCAGGACTGTCGCGCTCTGCCCCGAAGCGACCACTGTGAGCTTCACGTTTATGCCGCGCTGGGCAAAGTAGCCGTTGTGCATGGCGATGAAGATGGGCTCGAACAGCGGCAGCGGGACGTACGCCACTGTCACGGTCTTCGACCCGGCCTTGGCGTGGCTCTCGGCCAGCGCCGCCTGGGGGGCTGCCAAGGTCAGTGCGCCCGCGAGCGCAGCACCGGCCGTAGCCCTGCGGACTGCCTTCCCTCGGCCGCGGCCGCCTGCCGCGGTCCCGGTCCCGTGGGCAAGTCCCAAGACAGATTTCATCGCACACTCCTTGTTGTTCGGCTGGCGGTGTACGCAGTCCCCTTGGTGGAAAACCACGTCCCCCCCTCCGGTTGGCTATTTGCGGAGATGAGCATAGCTGACCCCCCCAGGGGGCCTGTCAGCGGCTCCTGCGGTGCACCCAGGGGACGGCGACGCGCTCCAAGGCGGCGATCACGGCCGTGAGAGCGACGCCGAGGAGGGCGATCGTCGCCATGCCGACGTACATCTGGTCCGGTTCGAACAGCTGCCACGAGTTCCAGACCAAAAACCCGAGCCCATTGTTGGAGGCTACGAACTCGGTGGCGGTGATGACGACGAGGCCGAGCGCGATCGACACCCGCAAACCTGTGAAGATGGCGGGCAAGGAGCCGGGTAGCAGCACGTAGCGGAACATCTTGGCGCCCGAGGCACCGTACGCCCGCCCAGCCTCGACCAGGCGCGGGTCGAAGTGCCTTACGGCGGACAGGGCGTTGATCTCGAGGACGAAGAAGGTCACGGCGACAACGGTTAGGACCTTGGCCGTCTCGCCGACGCCGAATATGACGAGAAGGAGCGGCAACAAGGCGATCTGGGGTATCGCGTACAGCGCGGTGAACAGTGGGGACAGCGCGGCACGAAGCGGACGGGCAATCCCGAGCAGGAGACCTACGGCGGTGCCCCCGGCCGCCCCGATGACGAAGCCAACCACGAGGCGCGCCAAGGTGGCGGCGAGGTCGCTCGGCAGGGTCCCCGAGGAGATGAGCTGGCCGGCGGCCCGCGCGATCTCGACCGGGGGAGTGAAGATACGCGGGTCCACCCAGTGCAGGTCAGCCGCCGCCTGCCAGAGCGCGAGCAGGGAGACCGGTGTTGCGACCGCCAGGGAGAGGTCGAGGCGGTGCCTACGGCGCTCCGCCGCGCGGAGCACCGCGACCGCGGCATCGACGGCGTCGACGGCGTCGCCTGCTTCGGCGGCTACCCCGGTCACGAGTGCTCGAGCGACTTTTCCACCTCGTCGCGTAGTGCGGCCCACAAGTCGGCCTTCATGCGTGAAAAGGCGACGCCCGTGGCAGAGCTCGCGTTGCGCGGGCGCGGGAGCCCGACGGGGAGGTCGAGCTTCACCCTCCCCGGGCGCGCCGTCATCACCACGACCCGGTCGCCCAAGAGGAGCGCTTCGTCGAGAGAGTGTGTCACCAAGACAACGGTCTTCTTGGTCTCCTCCCACAATCGGACCAGGTCTTCTTGGAGCAGTAGGCGGGTCTGGGCGTCCAACGCAGCCATGGGCTCGTCCATGAGCAGCACCTCGGGGTCGGTGACAAAGGCGCGGGCGAGCGAGAGGCGCTGGCGCATGCCGCCCGAGAGCTGCTCGGGGTAGGAACGCTCGAAGCCGGCGAGGCCCATCCTGGCCAGCCACGCCCGGGCGCGGTCGTGGCGTTCCCGCTTGCCCATGCCGGCCATTCGCAGGCCGAACGCGACGTTGTCGACCACGCTCAACCAGGGGAAGAGCCCATAGTCCTGGAACACGAAGGCGACCGCCGGCAGGCCCCCGCGCTCCTGGCGCGTCGTCGACCGCACCTCGCCCGTGCTGGGTTGCTCGAGGCCCCCCAGGATCCGCAGCAGGGTCGATTTGCCGCACCCCGACGGCCCGATCAACGACACGAAAGTGCCTCTTTGCACCTCGAGGCCCACGTCGCGCAAAGCGAGCGTCGCCTCGCCGGCCCGCCCGACGAAGACCTTGGAGACCCGCCTTGCCTCCAGGGCGGGGGCGACCGGCGAGACGGGCACGCGCTCGGGCCCCGACAGCAGGTCCACCTCCACGTGCTAGAGGATAGTGCCGTCGTCGGGCCGGGGGCCGCCGCCAGGCCGGTTGGGGGTGAGCTGCTATCGTCCATGTCTGGTGGCGTGCGGCTGCGTGCGCCCGCCAGGTGGTGGCCGTCGTCGGGCAAGGAAAAGCAGGTCGGGAGGGTACGCAGTTGCCTCATTACAACTCGGGGGACACCGCCTGGGTGCTGGCCAGCGCCGCGCTCGTGCTGTTTATGACGCCAGGGCTCGCCATTTTTTACGGGGGGATGGTGAGGCGCAAAAACGTGCTCGCCATGCTCATGCAGAACTTCGTGACGATGGCCATAGTCTGCCTGGCCTGGGTGTGGTTTTCGTACAGCCTCGCCTTCGGCCCGGACTGGGGAGGCCTCGGGCTGCTCGGGGACCTTCGTTTCGCGGCGCTCTCCCATATATCCGGGGCTGTGCCGGGCCTGGCCCACCAGAGCATTCCCCAGCTCGCCTTCGTCGCCTTCCAGATGATGTTCGCGGTGATAACGGCTGCGCTTCTCACGGGGTCTTCGGCAGACCGGCTCGGCTTCGCTGCCTTTTGCATCTTCGTGCTGGTGTGGTCGGTCGTCGTGTACGACCCCATCGCGCATTGGGTCTTCTCGCCGGAGGGCTGGCTCGCCAAAAGGGGCACCGAGGACTTCGCCGGCGGCACGGTCGTCGAGATCACCTCCGGGGTGAGCGGGGCCACGCTGGCCTTGGTGGTCGGGCCGCGGCGAGGTTGGCCACGTGAACTCATGCGCCCGCACAACGTGCCTTTGTCGGTGCTCGGCGCCGGCATCTTGTGGTTCGGCTGGCTCGGGTTCAACGCCGGCTCTGCTCTCTCGGCCGGGCGCGCCGTCGACGCTTTCGTAAACACCAACACTGCAACCGCGGCGGCGCTCCTCGCGTGGCTCCTCGTCGAGAAGCTGCGGGACGGGAGGCCCACGACCTTGGGGGCTGCCTCGGGGGCCGTAGCCGGCGCCGTCGGGATCACTCCGGCTTGTGGCTTTGTAAACACGGTCGGGGCTACGGTTATAGGCCTTGTCGCCGGCGCGGCGTGTGCCCTTGCCGTGAGCCTCAAGTTCAAGTTCAGGGTCGACGACTCCCTCGACGTGCTCGCCGTGCACGGCGTGGGCGGCTTTGTCGGGATGCTCATGGTGGGCTTCTTCGGTGTTTCCGCGGTGAGCGGCGCCAACGGGCTTTTTTATGGAGGCGGCCTGGCATTGCTCGGCCGGCAGGCCCTCGCAGTAGGAGTCGCCGTCGGTTGGGCATTTTGTGCTACGGCGGCCGTGGCGTGGGCCGTCCACAAGACGGTCGGCATGAGGGTGGGCCCCGAAGAGGAATTGGCAGGCCTCGACGTGTCTTTGCACGAAGAGAGCGCGTACGACTTCGAGGCCCTGACGAGCAGCGCCCTTTCTGCGAGGGCGTTCACGTCTAGGCCGCCGAGCAGGGCCCAAACGGAGAAGGACTGAGGAGGGTGCCAGAGTGCGATTGGTCACGGCAGTCATAAAGCCGTTCCGCCTGCAAGAGGTCCAGGAGGCTCTCCGCTTGGCGGGCGTGGTCGGGATGACCGTGAGCGAAGTCCACGGGTATGGCCGCCAGCGCGGCCATACCGAGGTTTACCGTGGTGCAGAGTACCGCGTCGACTTTGTCCCAAAAGTTCGCATCGAAGTGGTGTGTGAAGACGAGGAGGCCGAGCGGGTGGTCGAAGCGGTCGAGTCAACG
>JAJZYO010000226.1:0-464 GCA_021798075.1 Actinomycetes bacterium | reverse complement strand
GCGACGGCCAGATCTGGGTGGTCGCGGTCGAAGAACTGGTGAGGGTGAGGACGGGGGAGCGCGGCGCTGCGGCCATCTGAAACGCTTAGGCGAGGCCATGCTCTCGGGCGTACCCCACTGCCGCGGCGCGATCGGCAGAGCCGGTCTTGGCAAAAATCCGGTTGATGTGGGTCTTTACCGTGGCCGAGGATAGGTAGAGCCTGCCGGCGATGTCCGGGTTGGTCATGCCGCGGGCGATCATGACGAGTATTTCCGCCTCCCTTCTCGTGAGCCCGTCGGGCAACTTGTCAGGCAGCGGCGTCGGCTGGTCCGCGACAGTCCCGCCCCGGGCCGCGGCGGCGACCAGCGCCGCCTGCGCCGCGCGGTCGAGGACGGCCAGCCCGGTTGCGGCGCTCCGGAGGGCGTGGGCTATCTCCCTGCGGTCGGCGTCTTTTGTCAGGTAGCTCCGAGCGCCGGCGGCGAGC
>JAJZYO010000225.1 GCA_021798075.1 Actinomycetes bacterium | reverse complement strand
TGGCTCCCTCGTGGGCCCGGCAGGCGGCGCAACGGCCGAGCATGGCGAAATGGACCGGGTCGATCGAGAACCCAAGGCGCGCCTTGACCGTGCGCGCCAGGCTGGCGAAAACGTCATCGGGCGCCTCGATCGTGGCGCCACAGACCTCGCAGAGAAAATGGGCGTGCGCGACCGACGCCAGCTGGTAGGTGGCCGGCCCATGGCCGAGGTGGGTATGAACGACAACGCCGAGCCGTTGCATGTCCTCCAAGTTGCGGTAGACGGTCGAGATGTTGACCTCAGGGGCGCGTACCTGCACGGCCTCAGCAACCTCCTCGGCTGTCATGTGCCAGCTCGCGCTGAAGAGCACATCGAGGATGACCCGCCGCGGCGCCGTGGCCCTGCCGCCACGGGCCCTCACGAGTGCCAAAGCCTCGTCCACCGACGAAACCTTCGCGCCGGGCCCTGCCCCTGGGAGGGCGATCGGCCTGCTCATCAACGCCACCTTAGGCCGCTCCGGCGATCAAGTACCGGTCGCTATTGCACTCAGGTCGCATCAGCGCTAGGGTGCCTAGCGAAGGAGCGGCACGCCCGGGGCAGGCCCATGTAGCGATGGGAGGACGCAAGTGGATTTCCAGCACCAAAAAACCGTCTCCCCGCAGGCGCGACCTTCGCAAACGATGCCCCGATGACGGCCACCCAAGAGGACCAGGTCGCCCCTCCTCCCGAGCGCCGTCTCCTCCAGGCGCTCCACCTGGGCGACCTGGTCCCTCTGTCGGTTTCCAGCGTCGGGCCCCTGTTCTCCGTTGCGGCCACGGGAGGGGTAATGGTCGCCCAGGCTGGTTGGTGGACGCTTCCGGCGATCGGCGTCCTGGCCGTCCCGTTCATAGTTTCGAGCTTCGTCTTCCGGCTGCTCAACCGCCACTTCCCCCACTCCGGCGCGTCCTACCACTGGTCGGCGCGCATCATCGGGCGAAAGGCATCTCGCTACCAGGCGTGGATCCTGATCGTCGCCTATTTCTTGTCAATCCCTCCCATCGCGATACCGGCCAGTTCCTACACGCTGGCGCTCCTGGTCCCCGGCCACCACGAACCTCCTCTCGTCGCCTTTTCCGTGACCGCTTTTTGGGTGGTCTTCGCAGCCGTGCCGCTTCTGCTCGGTGCCCGCCCTACGGCCAGGCTCACCAAGGTTTTCTTCGCCGTCGAAATGCTTGGTCTGGTCGCCTTCGCCGTAGTGGGCGTGGCGTCGCTCGGGCGCAGGGGCGTGCCGGTGCACTTCGGCCCGCCGCCCTGGGGCGGGATCCTGGTGGTCTGCGTGGTGGCCGCGACGATCCTCGACGGGTGGGAGATCGATTCTTACGCTTCGGAAGAGTCTCGGAAACCTCGCGAGCACCCCGGCGTAGGCGGGGTGATCGGGGCATTTGGGGCACTTGGGTTTTATGCGGTCCTCTACCCGCTCATGCTCTCCGAGACGCCGCTCAGCGCGCTGTCCAACTCGGTCGACCCCCTTGCCGTGTGGGCCAGCCGCGTCGTCCCTTCGGCTCCTTCGATCGTGCTACTCCCCATCCTCGCGTCCACGGCCGGCGGGCTCTGGCTGACGACGTTTATCCTCACCCGCGCGCTTTATGCCATGGGCCGCGAAAACCTGGTCCCTTCGGGGTTCGGCCGGCTCAACCGCCGGCAAGTACCCCATGTCGCGATCATCACGACCCTCGGCGCCGCACTGGCCGTCGTAGCGGGCCAGCTGTTCGCCAGATCCTTAGGCGCCTTCTTCAACCTCGTGCTCTCGGGTGCCGGGTTTTTCCTTTTGGCCGAGTTCTTCTTGGACTCGCTAACGGCCACCATCTTCCTTAGCTACGGGCACCGGCGACTGCCCGACGTGGCCCTCCAGCCGCACTCTCACCGATGGCTCCTCGCCGGGGCGGTCTTCTCCACCGGCGTGATGGGGGCCCTGCTCGTCGGCTTCTTCGTGGTCGGCCCTCACGCCGTCGGTTCGGGGATCGATTGGGTCCTCGCCGCACTGCTCGCGCTCGGCGTGGTTTTCGCCTGGGCCACCCGCCGGAGGTCGTTCGAGCCGCACGTCTTCGAAGGCAGATCGGTCCCCTGAATCCCAAAGGAGCGTCAGCGTGCCGAGATGCCTCGGACGAGGGCGCCCACAACGCCGGCGACAAACTCCTCGTCTGGGGCGGGGAGCGCCTCCGGACCGAGCCAGATGTCAAGGTAAGCCTTGGAAAAAGCAGCGCCAAGGAGGGCCGCCGTGGCGCCCTCGAGCGAGATCCCGGCGCCTAGGCGGCCGAGCTTTCCTTCGGCCTCGAGGTACCTGCGCACCTGCGAAAGAGCGTGCACAGGTCCCCTGTTGCCATCGCTGAAACGCTTCCTTTGCTGCTCTCGGAGCTCAGGGTCCACCATCGACCCGCCGACGAAGGGCAGCACGGAGCGGTAAAAGCGGAGGGCCGCGAGCCCGACCCGGGTGAGCGTCTCGTCCACCTCTTTGTCTCCGGCGAGACCGGGGAGCTCTCCCACGAGCGCCAAAAACTCGTCGCCGCTCTCCGCGAGCAGTTCGTGAAGGAGGTCGTGCTTGTCCTCGAAATGGCGGTAGATGGTGCCCTCTGCGCACCCGGCAACCTCGGCTATGCGCCTGGTCGTAGCCCCTTGGAGGCCTTGCTCGTCGATCACGCGCCTCGCCGCCTTGAGGATCGTCTCACGATAATCAGAGCGCCACGGCGGGGTCGCGTCCCCGAGGACCCCCGCCTCGGGGCGTTGCCGGCGCGCCTTGGCTTGGGGCCTCGCCTGAGGCCCTGGTTCACGCCCCAATGACGGCCCTCTCTGGCAGTTGTGCCTCTCCGGCCGCTCCCCCAGCCCCGGCCCCGCCATGGACGTGCGTGCGCACGAAGGCGGCGGCTATCGCCGAAGCGAGGAGGGCGAAAACGATGGACACGTAGAGCCCGTCGTGAAGCGCACCCACGAAAGACTGGTGTACGGCCAGGACCACGGGAGAGCGCGCCGCCTGGGGCAAGGCGCGTAGCGCAGCCGCGGGCACCGAACCAGAGGACGAAGCCGCGCCAAGCCGTGAGGACACGGGACCGACCATCGCCGGCGGGACGCCCGCGCGCGCGAGCGAAGACGGGAAGCCGCTCTTGAACGCACCGGTTACGACTGCCCCGAGCACTGCGATCCCAAAGACGCCCCCCACTTGCTGGGAGGTCGTCTGGGTGGCCGATGCCGCGCCCGCCAGCCTCGGCGGCGCGGAGCTCATGACGGCCGACGACAGGGGCGACATCGTGAGCGCCATCCCGGCACCCATGGCGACCATCGCCGGCAGGATCACCCCGATGTAGCTCGAACTGGCCTGCATCCGCAGCGAAAGCGCCAGCCCGCCGGCGAGCACGGCTGTCCCCGCCGTCATGAACCAGCGTGACCCGAAGCGGTCAGAAAGCCGCCCGGACACGGGCGCGATCAAAAGGATCATGACCGTGAACGGGACCATCCTGATGCCGGTCGCCACCGGGTCGTAGCCGAGCACGTTTTGGAGGTAGAGCGAGAGGAAGAACGTCATCCCGAAGAGGGCGAAAAACAGCGATACCGCCGTGCCGATGGCAGCCGAGAGGGTGGCGTTCGAAAAGAGCCGGAGGGGGAGCATCGGCGCTTTACTGTGCGCTTCCACCCACAAGAAAAGGCCAATGAGCACCGCGGCCAGCGCGAACGAGCCGAGGATCAAAGGGCTCGTCCAGCCCTTCGAGTTGCCCTCGATCGTGGCATATACGAGGAAAAACAAGGCCAACGTCCCGGTCACGGCACCAGGGGGGTCGATGCCTCGCGCCCCGGATGTGTCCTTGGAGTCCGACACGACGAACCAGGTGAGCACGACGGCGACCGCCCCGACTGGGACGTTGATGAAGAATATCGACTGCCAGCTCACGTGTTGCACGAGGTAACCGCCGACCAGCGGCCCGACCGCTACGGCAACTCCCGACATGGCGGACCAGATCCCTATGGCAGCGCCCCGCTCGCGCCCCTGGAAGGTCGAAGAGATTATGGCGAGCGAACCCGGCAACAGGAGCGACCCACCTGCGCCCTGGAAGGCCCGAAAAGCGATCAGCTCGTTGATGTTGGCCGAAAGCCCGCAGAGAAGCGACCCTGTCGTGAACACAGCGAGCCCGAGGATAAAGAACTTCTTCCGCCCGAAACGGTCCGCAAGGGCGCCACCGCTCAGCATGAAACTCGCAAAGGTGAGCGTGTAGGCGTCGATGATCCACTGCAGGTCCGAAACGTTCGCACCGAGCTTCCTGTGGATGGTAGGTAGGGCAACGTTCACGACGAGGCTGTCGAGCATCGGCATAAACAGCCCGAAGACCATCGCCACAAGCACCCACCACTTGTGCTTGTTGCCACCGGCCCCGCCGGCAGCCCGCAAGGTGCCGGCCCCGTCCTCACCTATGTGGTCCATCGCACCGACCTCCTCCTCGCCTTTCGGTCGCTAGGTCACCGGTGTGAGTGAGCGCTCACCCCGGAAGGGACGATAGCGAGTGGGCACCCAATCGCGCAAGGGCCAATCCTGACCGTGGTCGGACCGGGCCGGGGAGGGTT
>JAJZYO010000224.1 GCA_021798075.1 Actinomycetes bacterium | reverse complement strand
GACTGGGCGGGCGTAGCCCGCGACTTCGTGGGTTCCCTCGGTTTTAGCTGGTCGCCGCTCACCACGCAGGTGGAGCCCCACGACTGGATGGCGGAACTTTTCGACGCAATGGCCCGCTTTGGGACCGTTGTCACCGACTTCTGCCGCGACATGTGGCTTTATGTAAGCCTCGGGTACCTGCGCCAAAAGGCCGTGGCGGGAGAGGTTGGCAGCTCAGCCATGCCCCACAAGGTCAACCCGATCGATTTTGAGAACGCGGAGGCCAACGCGGGCCTAGCCGCTGCTCTGCTTGGCCACCTCGCTACGAAGCTGCCGCTGTCGAGACTTCAGCGCGACCTTTCCGATTCTTCGGCATTGCGGAATATCGGCAGCGCCTTTGGTTATTCGGGCCTAGCGGTCAAGTCGGCGAGAAAGGGCCTCGCGCGCACCGTCCCAGCACCGCTAGCGCTCGCGGCGGACCTGGACAGCGCGTGGGAGGTGCTCGCCGAGGCGGTCCAGACGGTGATGCGTCGGTATGGCCAGGTGGGAGCTTACGAACAGCTGGCGGCGCTGACAAGGGGCCGCGAGCTAAGTGAAGAAGCTTTCCAGCACTTTGTGCGCGGGCTCGACCTCCCAGGGCCAGCGCGCGAGCGACTTTTGGCGCTGAAACCCGCTAGTTACACGGGGCTAGCAGGGCGCCTTGCTAAATTGGTCGCTGTTCCAGCCGGGCCCGGCTGTGGCAAAAACGCATAGGGAACTCATTCACGATCTGAGGTGAGCTGGTGAACGGCGAAGGGCAAGTACAAATCGACCGCGGCCATTGGCGTTACCGGTTCGCTCTTGATGCAGACAACATCGCCATTTATAGGTCTCAGCGCACGGGGCAGGGCCTTGTCCCGGTCGACGCCTGGCGCAGCCTCGCGGCGCTCGGGGTCTCGGATGCCTTCGTGGTGCCCGTTCCCGGCGGTTGGCAGCCGTTCATAGAGGTGGGGGACGGCCGGCAGCGCTGGGCGTTGCAAAGGAGGCCGACCTTAGGGGAGGCCGAGACGACGACCGCGCACTTCCTGCTCAGCCTTGCAGACGCGGTAGCCCACATCTCTTCGCAGCTCGCCGTGGAGAAAGACGGCGACATGAGGGCCGCCGAGGCGTTGGAGCCGCCGGCAGTGCCCGCCGAGGAGAGCGCCGCTGAGGCCGCCTTCGAGCAGGCCTGCACGGAGCGTGAGGCCGCCGGCTGGGAGCTCATCTACAGCCGCCAGCGCGCCGCGCGCTAGGCCGCAAAACCGCTGGCACGCGCTCCGGCCGGCGGGCCCGGGCCGGCGAGTGCTGCGGGCCGGCGGGCCCGGGCCGGCGAGGCTACCCGAGGGCTGACATGGCGCGCGCCGGTGCGCGCGAGGCGGCAAGGGCAAGGGGCGCGCCCACCCCCGCACAAGCGACCAAGGCCACCACAAGGGCTGCCGAGCCCGCCGACCAGAGCGAGATGGAGCTACCCGACAGGCCCCCTATAGCTGAGCTGGCGGCGTTTACGACAAGGCGGCTCACCGGGACGCCACCCACGAGCGCAACTGCGGCCGCTGGGAACGTCATAACCACGGCCTGGACGAGGCCCGTCCCGATGGAACGGGCACGGCTCGCCCCGATCGCCCGCAAGAGGCCATAAGTCGACATCGTCTCGCCGGCTGTCGCCAAGCCCGCGTACAGACCGGCCAGCGCGGCGAGGAGCACGAAAGCTATAAAAAGGTCCCTCGTCACACTGACGACAGAACCTCCGAAGGGCAATGCCATGTCGCCCTGCGCGCTGGTCACCGCCCATGACCCTGAGTCGGCAGTTCTCAACCGGTGGCCAACAGCGGGGCAGTCGGCACCCGGCGAGCACTTCACGAACAAGCCATTGGCCGCTATATCGGGGCGGAGCTCCTTCGCCAAGCTCGGTAAGCCGAGCACGATGCTGCCTCGGTCGAACAAGTCCTGCACCACGCCCGCAACGTGGAGGACCACGGTCCGGCCGCCCACGGTCATCGGGAGCGTACCCGCAGGGCTGACTAAATGCGCTAGTTCCTGGCCTACTTCTACTTGGTAGGGGCCGATGAGGGGAGAGCCCTGCTCGATGTGGGGGGAGAAGAACGCCGGCGATACGAGCAAGATCCGCCCAGTTGAGCCCATCCCCGGTACCCTCCCCGCCCCGTAATAAGCCGGGGAAACGGCGCTCACGCCTGGCAGGCGGCGGGCCTCGGCCAGGGCGGGCGCGTCCCGGGCGCCGGCGGGGAGCTGCACCTGGTAGCTGAAGCGGAAGCCCCATACTGCTGGGTTGTGGCCGACCGCGCCGGCCACCGAGGACAGGGAGCTGCCGAGCACGGCAATTAGGGCAGCCAAAAAAGTGACCGCAGCAACCGAGGTAGCGCGGCGCTTGCGCCCCGCCAGCATGGCGAGGCCGACTCGGAGCGAGGCGCCCCCATGCTCGAGGCGCCCCGTGCGCGCAGCGGGCGGGTCCGAGCTCGCAAAGCGAAGTTGCTGGCAAATGGGCCGTTCTCCGATGCGCCGGGTGGCCACTGCGGCAGTGGACACCGTGACGGCCACGACCAGCGCCACCACCGTCAACCCGGTGAGGACCGGGCTGGGCAGGTAGGGGACGGCCCCGTAGAGCTGGGTCATCGGTCGGGCGACAGGTTTTGCTGACAAGGTGCCGACGGCCGTCCCCGCGACCGCGCCGAGAAAAGTGACGGGGGCCCACTCGATCGCCAAAAGTGACCGCACAGCGCCAGAAGTCCACCCCATCGCTCTCAGCTGACCGACCCAGCGTTCCCGCCGGAGCACTTCCAGGTACACCATGGCCGCCACCAAAAGCACCAAAGCCACGAGAGCGGCCCCTGCAAAGACGGCGAGAAGCCCGATTATGAGGTCCGTTATTACGCCGAAGTCACCGGGGACGCTGGAAAGGAGGGAAAGGCTCGCGCTCGCCGGTAAGGCTCGAGCCAACGCGGGGCCTGTGACGCTCGGAGGCTTGGCGGTCCATATGCCGAAAACGGCAGCCGACGGCGCCGGGAGAGAGCCTGCACTTGCGACGGAGGGGTTGACGACGACGTCCGCGACGGGGTTGATCGGGTACTCGCCGCGGGAGAGGTCGCCGAATATCCCGGCCACCCTGACACTTAGAGCCCCGGCTGCGGTGTGCATCGTCACCGTGGACCCGGTCGACACCCCCATTGCCTCGGCTGCGCCGAGCTCCAACCAGGCGGCAGGGCCTGCGACCGCCTTTGCCCCTCGGAGGAGGTTGTCCCAGCGAGGCAGCCCAGTGCCCGAGCCCACGAAGAACTCGGCTTCGAGGTTGTGCGCGGGACCAGAGATGGTCCCGGGGATCTCCGCGACGGCTCGGCCGACCCTGCTGAAGTCGCCGGTCGCGACCACCTGGCGCGCTGCCTGCGCATACCCGGACGGGGCGACCTGAGCCAGGTACTCGGGAGCGCCGATGGCATGTTCGAGGTCGGGTGCAGAAAGGTTGCCCGCGCCGCGGGCCAGCCAGGCCGCCGTCAGTACCCCGGAAGCCACCATCGCCACGAGGCCTACGAGGAGCGCTTCGACCAGGCCGGTCTTCCACCGGCCAGACAGGACTAGGGCGGCGGCCCGGTTGCGCGACGCGGCCAGCCTCTGCTTCAGGCGACCAAGCGCCCGTCGAGGAGCCGCAGGTTCTGGTCGCCCGCTGCAGCGATCTCGGGGTCGTGGGTTACAACAACTACCGTGCAACCTTCTTGCTGGGCGCCGGCCAGGAGCTCCATCACCTGGCGGCCCGTCGCCCGGTCGAGGTTGCCCGTAGGCTCGTCGGCCAAGAGGAGGCGTGGGCGGTTCATGAGGGCTCGGGCGAGGGCAGCCCGCTGCCTCTGACCGACTGAGAGCTGCGCCGGGAAGCGATCTGACTGCTTGTCGAGGCCGACGCGCTCCAGGAGCTCTCCCGCCCGGCGGCGGACCTGACGGCGGTCGGAGCGTGCGAGGAGGCCTGGCAGCATGACGTTGTTGGCCACGCTCAGTTCCCCGACGAGCGGCGCGTCTTGGAACAGGCAGCCCACCAGCCGGAGGCGGTACTGGGCCCTGTCTCGTTCGGGGGCGGCGGCGATGTCGCGACCATCTACGACAAGCCGCCCGCTGGTCGGGTGGTCCAGGGCTGCAACGAGGTTTAGTAGCGTGCTCTTCCCGCTACCCGATGGGCCGCTCACGGTCACGAAGGACCCGGCGGCGAGCGTCCCGTACACGCCAAAAACTCCGGCCGCGGGGCCAGCCGAAGCCGGGTACGCGCGGCTCACCCCGTCGATAACGACAGTGCTCCCCTCGCGCGGCGGGGCAAGGTTGGCGGCCCGCGGGGGCGGCTGTTCGGTGAGGTACGCCGAGAGGGCCACTAGCAGGTACCATCGGCAGCGGCGGCTACACCTGAGCACTGCGGGCCCGGGGTGTGGGGTGTGGCGGGCTTCGCGTACCGAGCCCACTGAGGAGCCCACTGAGCCCGCTGAGCCGTTACCTCGTACCGAGCTCCGAGCATCGGTTGATCGTACTCATGGCGCCACCCCCAGTCTCGTCAGGCCGTCGGCCTGGTGGGCGTGGTGGGC
>JAJZYO010000223.1:2558-4578 GCA_021798075.1 Actinomycetes bacterium | reverse complement strand
CCAACGCCTTGCTGCCCGTTTACGCCCTCTTTGCGCTGTGGGCCTGGATGGCCTTCCTCGGGCGGTTGACCGGATGGTGGCGGGTGCCGGCACCCGGGGGCCGTGCCTTTTATGCAGTAGCAGTGGGGGTGCTCGTGGGCTTCACGGTGGTGCGCAACCTGCCCGGCCTCGGCGCCCTCGCGCCGCCGGCGCTGTCCTGAGCTCCCGCCCCGCCGGCGCTGTCCTGAAATCCCGCCCCGCCGGCGCTGCCCGTGCAGCCCGTCACGGACGGGAGACGCCGACACCACCCAGGGTCTCGGCCCCGTAGCGCTGCATCTCCCGGTCGAGGTCGAGGTGGCCGATCGACGCCCGGGCGGCGAGGGCGGTGTCGTCGAGCAACTCGGCGGGGACGACCCAGGCGACTTCGAACTCGATGCCGTCGGGGTCCTTGGCGTACAGGCTCTTGGTGGTGCCGTGGTCGCTCGCCCCGACCAGTGCCCGGGCACGGCGCAGCTTCCCAGCCACCTCCCCGAGTTCCACGAGCGTGTCGACCTCCCAGGCGAGGTGGTAGAGGCCGACCGTCTCACGGCCTGCGCCCGAGGCGCCCGCCTGTTGCCCGATCGAGAAGAGGCCGAGGTCGTGGTCGTTGGTCGAGCCCGGCGCTCTCATGAAGACCGCGCCGGGGAAGCCCATCGGGAGGCGTTCGAAGCCGAGCACCTCTTCGTAGAAATGGGCGGTGATCTCGGCGTCACGTACGTAGAGGACCGCGTGGTTCAGGCGTCTGACTGGCATGAGCCAGTAGTACACCAGCTAGTGTCGTTCCCGCTATGAACAGGCGTACCGCGAGCATGACCGTGGGCCTCGCCGGGCTGGCGTTCGTGCTCGCCGGCTGCGGTCAGGGCGTCGCCAGGGGCGGGGAAAACGCCGCCGAGCACCCAGCCCTCGGCATCTTCGTCCCGACGACAGTGGGGGCGGGAAACATATCTGGCCACCCACAAAAGCCCGTGCCGGTGAGCATCCCTTCCAACCGAGCGCCGGCGCGCCTCCCCGCCGGCCAGGCTGCTACCGTGGCGGCGGTCCAGTCGGCACTCCCAGGCGGTTGCTGGCAAAACGCCCACGCGGGCTCCGTCTACGGCGCCTACAACCAGCTGTTCTGGTGGGAGGGGGAGTGTGCGGGCACGGTTGGCGACCAGGTGACCGTCGAGGTTTTCCCTAGCGAGGCCAAGGCCGCTGCCGCAGCCCACCACCCGAGCCCCGGTGCGACGGCGGCGCGGTTCCTCGGCGGCGGAGTGCTGGTCAGCGTGTTCACGTCGGCCCCGCCCAGCGTCCTGTCGCAACTAGCGGCGCTGAAGAGCCTGAAGCCGGTCCCCGGCTACGGGAGCTGACGCCTTCCGCCCCACGGGAGTTGACGCCTTCTGCCCCCACGGGAGCTGACGCCCCGGCCCTCGGCTACGGGAGCTGACGCCCCGGCCCTCGGCTACGGGAGCTGACGCCCCGGCCCTCGGCCGCCGGGGCCGCGGCTGAGCAGCATGCCGGCAAGGTCGGCGGCAATGGCGGTGGCGTCGCGATGGCTCACCACGACCCGTTGCCAAGTACCTCTGTCGGCATCGAGGACGACCGCTGGCTGACCAGCGTGGGCGGCTGCGAACTCACGGCCGCCGGCGAAGCGGGCGGACCCCACGGTGAGAGTGCCCGGGCACCATATGCCGGGACGCCGCCAGCGGGTGAGGCCGGCCAGGGGCGACTCCTCCACGTGCACCATGCGGAGGTACTCGAGTGGCACGCGCACCTCACGACGCAGGGCTAGCAGGGCTTCCGCGACGTTCAAGGTGACGACGATGTCGTTGCCATCGACTCTGAGGTCGGCCATTGTGTGCCCTCGGCTCCTCTGGCGCGGGTCGGCTGCAGTCTACTGGGGCGGTGTTGCCGTGCCCGATGGCCACGTGCCGCCGGCCCGCTCCGCCGGCCCCCTTTCTTGGGCGCCGGCCCCTTTCGTGGGCGCGGGCCCCCTTTCGTGGGTGCCGGGAGCCTGAGGCCGGGC
>JAJZYO010000223.1:0-2548 GCA_021798075.1 Actinomycetes bacterium | reverse complement strand
TCCTCTGGCACGGGTCGGTCGCATTCTACTGGGACAGTGCTGGGTGTACCCGATGGCTAAGTGGCGCTGGGAGCCTGAGGCCGGGCTGAGCATGGCCTGATAAGACGGCAAGACCACCAGGCCTGCTCGGGCCCGCACGTCCCCGGTGCTGGCGGAGCAGTACGATTGGGGCTGGTCGAGCACTCGAGAGGGTAACGGAAGGCGCACATGGCTACGAAGCAGCAGAGTTCCGGCGGGAGCGCGGGCAAGGTCCCGCCCCGCCCCGGCGGTCGCTCCGGCGGGCCCGGCAACAAGGCGTCGGTGCCCCCGAGGCCCTCGGGCAGGGCCGGCGGCGGAGCGGCTTCGAGGCCGGCAGGGCGCGCTGCTCCGAGGGTGTCGGCGCGCCAGCTCGCCCAGCGCCGGCGCCAGCGCAGCATTTACATGGCACTCAGCGGGGTTGGCGTGGTCGTGGTCGTGGTCGTGGTGATCATCGCGGTTTCGCTCACCGGCACGACGAAGAAGCCGAAGACGAGCGCCGGCCTGGTGAAGGGGGAGTACGACATCCCGGCCAGTCTCGTGGCCAAGGTGGAGGCCGTCCCGGTGAACAAGCTGGTGGCGGCCGCCCTGGCGGGCAAGTCCATAGCAACGCCGCCTCAGGCGCTTCCCGCCAAGGCCCAGGCGCTGACGAGCGGGGGGAAGCCCGAGGTTCTCTACATAGGCGCAGAGTACTGCCCCTACTGCGCCGCCGAACGGTGGGCGATGGTGTTGGCCCTGTCCAAGTTCGGCACCTTCAGCGGCTTGCACGGCACTTCGTCTTCCGCCACCGACGTCAACGCGAGCACACCGACTTTTGCCTTTTACCACTCGACTTTCACCAGCAAGTACCTGGCCTTCACGCCCGTCGAGACCGAGAACAACACCTACGGCAGCCTGCAAACCCCCTCCAGCGCAGAGCAGGCTCTGCTCACCAAGTGGGACGTACCTCCCTACGTGAGCTCGGTCCAGCAGGACGGCTCGATCCCCTTTGTCTACATGGGGGGCAAGTACGTCCAGATCGGCGCGCAGTACAACGCCAGCCCGATGTCCGGCATGCAGTTCACCAAGGCTGTCAGCTACGTGACGTCGGGTGCCAACGCCACCTCCAAAGCCGCCATGGCGGCCGCCGGCTACCTCGTGGGCGACATCTGCGCCCTCACTCACGGCCAGCCGGCCTCCGTGTGCTCTCAGGTGCCGAAGAGCCTCGTCGGGATTACCACTACTTCGCGGTCGTCGGGGAAGAGCTCCGAGAGCACCCCGGGCACCACGGCGAAGGCCCCGAAGAAGTGACGGCTGTGCCAAGGCAGCTGGCCCTGGCCAGAGGGTCCTGACCTTGCCGCGGGTAACGCGGGCTCGGGACGAGGAGGCCCTCCGGCCGGTTGGCCAAGGGCCGGTGGTAACCGTCCGCCCGCCGGCGCCGTCCAAGCCACGTGAACCAGAGCCGCCGGAGCCCGACGAGCCGGGGCTCGCCATGGTCCCGCCCCGCTGGGCGCCGCTGACAGCGACCGCCATCTGCGTGCTTGCCTTCGCGGACTCCGCCTACCTGACCTATGCCCACTTCACGTCGGCTTCGGTGCTGGCCTGCTCGACCAAGGGCTTCGTCGACTGCGCCGCAGTGACGACCAGCGCCTACTCCCACCCTCTGGGGGTCCCCGTGGTCATCCCAGGGCTCATCTGGTGCGCCGTAATGGGCGTACTTGTCAGCCCCTGGGTGTGGCGGCCCTCGGACCGGCCCTGGTGGCCCTGGGTCGGCCGGCTCCGCATAGCCGGTTCGGTGGCTGGGGTCGGCATGGTCTGCTACCTGCTTTGGGCCGAACTTATAAAGCTGCACCACCTTTGCGAGTACTGCACGGGCGTGCACGTCCTCACCGGGGCCCTCTTTTTGGTGATCGTGTTCGGGACGGCGCTCTCGGTGCCCGCCGAGGCAGAGCCGGCTGCCACCTAGGCCTACGGGACCGGCCAAGCTCCCGCGGCGACGAGCGCTTGCCACGGGCCAAGCGAGAGGTGCCCGCCAGCCTCGATGCCCTCCTGCCCAAGTGATGTCGAAACCAGGATCTTCCCGGCGCCTCGCCGCAGTTTGACCTCCGCAGGCTCGGGGGAAAGGTTGGCCACGGTTATGGTTTCGCCGGCGCGGTACGCCCAGCACTGGTCATCGAGCAGGACCGTCTCCAGGTGGCCGAGCGTCCCGATTTGACCTGAGCGGCGAAGCGCTCCGAGCCGGCGCCAGAAGTTGAGCACCGAAGCGGGGTCGGCGTGCTCGGCTTGGACGTTGAGGGAGCTGTGTTCGCCCAAGGGTAGCCAGGGACGGGCACTAGGGGCGGTGAAGCCCCCGTTCTTTCCCCCTGTCCAGGGCATCGGCGTACGGCAGCGGTCCCGGCCGGGCACCCCCGGGCGGGCGAGGCTGATCTCGTCGAGCTGGAGGTGGCGCGGGATGTCGACATCGGTCATGCCGAGCTCGTCGCCGTAGTACAGCACCATCGTCCCTGGCAGTGTGGCCATGACCAGCAAAGCGGCCTTTACGGCGCGGGGGTCG
>JAJZYO010000222.1 GCA_021798075.1 Actinomycetes bacterium | reverse complement strand
AGGTCGGTCTCTCGATGGCGGCCTGGCGGAGCCGGGTCGAAAGAGCCTCGCCGGAGCGAACCGGGCTCTCGGCCTCCGCCGGGCTCGGCCTGCAGCGGGCGACATAGGCGCAAAGGGCGATGACGATGAGCGGCACCATGCTGTTCGGGTCGGTCCCGAGCCCGCCGAAGAAGCCAAGGTCCTGCACCAAGAGCCAGGTGGCGAGAGCGAAGAGGACGAGGAGGCCGAGCCCGAGGCGGAGCGCCAGGTCACCTCGGAGCAGCAGGAGGCTCCCGATCAGGGCGAGCAGCACCACGACCGCGAGGTTGACGTCGAAGCCATGGGAGGCGCTGAAGCCCGAGAAGCTGCGCACCACGCTGGTGAAGACGGCCGGCTGGGCGACCCGCGCCATCTGACGGGCCATCTCCGACACCGGGTTGCCGGCTCCGCTCCGCCAAAAGCCTCGGCCGGGCCAGGCCTGCAGGAGCGCCATCCCGAGCAGGAAGCAACCGAGAAGCCGCAGCAAGAGCCGGCCGAGGCGCCCATCTGAGAAGTGGCGCTCCGGCAGGGCCACGAGACCGCCGGCCAGCACGTAGAAAAGGGCGGCCCCGGGCAGGCCGAACAGGACGGATCCCCCCGGGGCGAAGAGCCCTCCGAAGCTCTCGCCGACCGTCCAAACGAGAAGGGCCCAGAAAAGGGCCGCCCCGCCCGCCAGGCGGGACCAGAGGCCCCGCGGCGCCACGAGCAGCATGAGCCCGATTCCCACCTGGATGAAGACGACTGCTGCTGCCGCCGTCACCGGATGGTGCCGCCAGGGGCTGGTGCCGCCTGCCACGACGACCTGGACGAAGCGGGCCGAGAGGTCAGCGGTCGGCTTGATCACGCGCGGGACGAGTCCTTCTGGCATTGCCGGCTGAGTCTGCAAGAAGCCGTCGAAGACGAAAAGGAGGCCGAAGGCGACCCGAATGGCCTTCCGACCCGGTGCCTCAGACAAGAGCTGGCGCCGCTCCGGCAGCTCGCCGGCCGCGGCCGCCCTCAGCTGGAGCGACTTGAGGCGCCACCAGACCAGGAGAACAGCCGCCAGGACGACAGCTGCCGCGAGTCCCCGCCAGGCGAGAGCGTCGTGGAAGGCTGCGACCACCCTCGGATCCGTGGCCGTCGGGCCAGGGCTCATGCCCGGCAAGGGCTTCTCCATCCTGCCGGGTCCTTCCCGGCCCCCTCAATACTGCGCTTGCGGCGCTGCCTCGTTCCAGGCGGTGCCGCTCGCCCGGCGGCAGCCCGCCCGGTCGGCGGCGGACTTCAGGCGAGCGCCTGCGCGGGCTTGGTGACCGAGAAGTGCTCGAAGTGGACGGCGTCGTAGAGGGTCGAGCCGAGCCCGGCGAGCCCGCTCTTGCACTTGGTCGTGGTCACGGCCGCCAGCGGGAGGCCGTCGACGGCGGCGGTCAGCTGGTCGCCGACGACCGTGAGGCTCATCTTGAACCGCGAGGAGGCAGGGATGAGGCCTTGTTGCAGCACGACGGGCGTCGGGCCGTTCTCGACGAGCTGCCAGGTGCCCGCCGAGCTGACCGTGAACTCGTAGCCGGAGAACCGGAAGGCGTGATGCTGCAGGCCGTATCCATCGAAGCGGGCGATGAGGAGCGCCCCGGGCGGCGAGGAGCCGTTCGGCGCCCTTGGCAGCGAGACGTCGGCCGAGACCGTGTAGTTCTTCCACCGCCGGCTCCCCAAGACGGCGTAGGGATACGAGCCACCGGTCGGAAGCCACGGCACCGGCCGCCCGATGGCGGTCTGGACGATCCGGCCCCGGACGGCGGTGAAGGCGCCCTCCATCGGCGAGACGAGCGCCGGCATGCCGGCCCGGTCGGTGCTCACCGAGTAGGGGAGCGGCATGGGACCGCTCCTTGGCACCCGGAGGCTCTGGCCGCCCGCCTTAGAGAGGTCGCGCAGGGTGGTGAAGGTGTAGAGGCGGCCCGGGATGACTCGGAAGCTGAAGGTGCCGTGGCGCGCCTCGATCGGCTGGAGGTGAGCGAAGTACTGGCCGTCGTTGAGGTCGCTCCGCCAGACCTGCACCTCTCTCGCCGGCAGGCCGCCGGTCACGTGGAAGCGCAAGAGGAGAGGCTTGTTCGCCGTCGAGGTCTGCAGGACGGTTGACCAGGCGGAGCGATCGGGCGACTCGTAGGTGACGTACGAGCCGCTCCGCTCGGGCAGGAAGCCCGCAGCCTTCCTCACGAAGCGCCAGCCGGGGGAGGTGGCCTGGGTCGTCTGGGCAGTCACCCACAGAAGCGGGGTCACCTGGAAGTTGCCGGTCCAGGGCTGGCCGGCGAGGAGGAGCCCGCGGTTCTCGTAGGGGAGGTAGGAGGCCATGGCGTCGAGGGCCGGCCACATGATCGTCCCGGTGGTGCCTGCCTCTATGTAGGAGTTGATGAGGGAGCGGGCGAGGCCGCCCGGTCCGTCACGGAGGGGGTGGGCCACCTTGGCCGGCGTCTCGCCGAGCTCCGATTGCAACAGGATCTTGTGGCCCGAGTCGGCCAGCTCGCGAGCCGCCGGAGAGCCCTGGCAGTGGTAGCCGTCGCTGAGCGTTCCGCAGATGTCGTGCACCCCGATCACCGAGACCGCCGCCGAGAAGCTCGGGTTGGCCACCATGTCGCTCGCCACCGCCCAAGTGGAGGGATACCTCTTCCAGGCGGCGTCGGCCGCCACTATCTGGACTTTGGAAAAGCCGTGGGCGTCGAGGGCTTGGCGGAGGTCCTCGTACCACGACTCGACGGCCGGAGAGCCGGCCGGATAGTGCTCGTTCCAGCCGCCGATGTAGGAGACCGGCACCCCTTGCTTCTGGGCGCAGGCGAGCCAATTGACAAGATAGCCGATGTCGGCGCTGGTCCAAAGGTCGTTGTTGGCTCCCCGCGTAAAGGCCGGGGCGGCCCACTGCAGGCCGTAGATCTTGATGCTCGGGTCGAGCTTGAGCGCTTGGCGGGCGAGCCAGAGCTCGTAGCCGGCGCCGCAGTCGAGGTGGCCCGGGAAGGGCTCGACCGTGGGCTCTGAGCCGTCGCTCGAGTTGGCGTCTCCGCCGATCTCGATCTTCAACAGCTGCAGGGCGGCGCCGTAGTGCGGCTTGAAGAGGTAGTCGAGGATCTGCTGGCGTTGGGCGGCCGGGTAGTCGATGAGAAGGCGTGAGTTGCCGCCGCCGCCCGAGATGGCGCCGACCCCCTGGAAGGAGGGGCCGGCGGCTCTGCCGTTGATGGCGATCGAGGCGCTCAGCCCGTGCTGGGAGCCAGGGGCAGAGGCGCCCCCGCTCCCGAGGCCGGGAAGGGCTATGGCGACTGCGGCGGTGAGGCCGGCGAGAGTTCGGTTGCGCCAGTGCCGGCCGAACCACCTCCAGCTGTGCTGCGCCTGGTCGGCCAAGGTCTCCTGCGTTCCTGCGAGCCCCGACTCGGGTGGCCCGCGTTAGTTTGCTGGCGCCGGGAGGCTGACCGTCCACGGCTTTTTCGAGAGGCTGGGGCAGCCCGCCACAAGACTAGGAGGCTTTCTTGACCCGCATCGCAAACTTGCTCGGACGGGCAGCCCTTCTCACCGAGGAGGGGGCGGTCGACATAGAGCGGGCCTCCGACGGCCGCTTCGCCTCCGACGTGCAGGCGCTCTACGAGCGCTGGGAGGAGTTCCTCGACTGGGCCGCCGAAGGCAGCCACACGAGCGAGGAGCTGCCGGCCTTCGAGTTCCAGCAGACCGATCTGCTCTCGCCTGCCCCCCGGCCCACCCAGGTCTTCGGCATCGGTCTCAACTACAAGGACCATGCCGAGGAGACCGGCGCGGCGCTTCCCGAGCGCCTGGCAGTCTTCACCAAGTACCCCACCTGCATCACGGGTGGCTTCGAAGAGGTCTGCCTGGTCGAGGAGGGAGAGGTCGACTGGGAGGTGGAGCTGGTCGTCGTCATGGGCCGGCGGGCCCACCGGGTGGCCGACTGGGAGGCCTGGTCCCATGTGGCGGGGCTCTGCGTCGGGACCGACTTCTCCGAGCGCAGGCTCCAGTACGCGGCCGGCCGCCAGTTCTCTCTCGGCAAGTCGTATCCGGGCTTCGGGCCGATGGGGCCGTGGCTCGTCACGCCCGACGAGCTGACGGCGCCAGACGACCTCGCCCTCAGCTGCCTCGTCAACGACGAGGTGATGCAGTCGGGCCGGACGGCCGAGATGATCTTCCCGGTGCCCCGGATCATCGAGGAGATCTCGGCGGTCGTGCCGCTCTTGCCCGGAGACGTCATCTTCACCGGCACCCCGGCGGGCGTCGGGCGGGCCCGCGGCCGCTACCTGCGGGCGGGTGACACGGTTACCTGTTCGATCGAAGGGATCGGGAGCATCGTCTCGCAGATGATCGCCCCCTAGAGGAGCGGCGCGAGAAGGAGTCTGCGGGCTCGAGGCGCCCTTGCCGGGCCGGCAGGCAGCGGGCCAGCCGCCCCGGGCCTCAGATGGGTCGCGCCACCACCCGGATCTCGGTTTCGGCGGTGATCTCAGCCCGGAAGCCAGCGGCCGTCATCAGCCGATCGACCTCCTGCGGGGTGTAGATGCGAGCGCGGGCCATCTCGGTCGCAGCCCCGCGGTGGGCATAGGCCACG
>JAJZYO010000221.1 GCA_021798075.1 Actinomycetes bacterium | reverse complement strand
AGCCAATGATCTCTTCGTTGTAGCGGGACGCCTCGCTCGGGTAAAGGCCGTGGCCGGCTCCGTCGAAGACGACAAGGCGGCACGATGGGATTAGGGCGGCAGTGGGTCGGCCAGTCGCTTCGAGGGAGCGGACCGGTCGGCGCTGCCGTGCAGGATCAGCGTCGGGACCTGCAAGGTGGTCAGTTCCGTTCGCAGATCGGCGCGAGTGAAGGTCTTGTGCGTCTCGAGTTTCTCGTGCCGAAGTAGTCCGCCGAGGAGGTTGAGTCGACGAATGCACCGATGTCGGCCGCCATGGCGACCCGAGATGCCGCGACGACCGCTTCGTCGATGCCGGCCGCGTTGTCGTCACGAGCCGACCTGGCACGGGTGCGGTGCGAAATCCAGTCGCTCCTCGAGGCCCACGACCCGTACCCGGGTGTAGCCGTGGACCGCTGTTGGGATGTGTGGCTGTCCAACCGGGCCGCCCGACGTCTCGTTGCCGGGATCCCCGAAGAGGTCCGGGGCACGCCGACGAACGTATTCCGGGCCGCGCTCCACCCTGACGGGTTCGCACCCCTCACTTCCAATTTCGACGTCTGGTCGGCTTACCTTCTCGGGCAGCTTCACTACCTGGCGAACCGGGACTCGCTCGCAGCTGAGCTGGCGCGAGAGATCGAGACCTGGCCCGGCCTGCCCCCCGCTCGCAGTGGGCTCATTTCAATCGTGCCCAGGTCCGGGAGCCGGTCCTTAGGTGGGCGGTCGACCTCGACGACGTCCCTGTGCGTATGTACACGGTGATGGCCCGCTTGGGAGCCACCAGTGACGTCACGCTCTCAGAGCTCACGGTCGAGCTGTTCTACCCGAGCGACCAGCTCAGCGAGGAATGGCTACGAACCCGAGGAAGTCTGTTCGGGGTTGAGGCATCTACTCGAGCGCTTTGCTCCGGAGACGGCGCCCAGGGGGAGTCTCACCTTCGTCTCTCGACGTTGTCGAGCGGGCTCCTGATTGGCCCGGGCGAGATCCAGCATCTCGTCGGTCATGCCCAGTCCGCAGGCCATGCCAGTCGGCCGCACTCGCCGGGCCGAGAGCAACACGTCGGTGCCGCCCCCGAACCCAGTCCCAAGACCACCTCCCCGTCGTGCAGGTCGGCCAGCCCGACCGGGTTGGGAGGGCCGATGGTCGCTGCTGCCCGTCTCGGGAGGAACGTCGGCCAGAGCCGTCGAGTCGTAGCAGACGGCGCCGTACACGTCGCCGTCGGGACGAAACCTGTAGCAACGCCGCAACACGCTGAGCGGGCTGGCGCCCTCCAGCGTGAAGGGACCATCTCTCCGCCAATGGCATGGGACCGGGTCCGGGTGCCCAGCAACGTCCTCGCGCTCGAGCGCCCCGCACCGTGCCTGGCCAGTCGGGACGACGGTAACGCCTCGCATTGTCTCTATGAAATCAACCTTTTCGGCCTCAGGACGTGCAGGGCGCCACGGTCGCTAGATGGTCACCGCTAGCGTTGGCCGTCATGAGGCGGCTGGCGGTCGTGGCAGCAGTCGTGTCGCTCGTCACCGGGGCCCCGGTGAGGGGGGCTGGTGCAACGCGCACGGCACCCTGCCCAAGCGTGCTGGTCGGGAAGAGCGACCTCGGCCGGATGGCCTTTGTCGACCGTGGGCAGCTCCGGGTGCTCGCCATCGCCGCGTGCCGCGCCCGGACGCTGGTGGCAAAGGGCGTGGTGCCGCCGGTGCGCTGGAGCGCCGACGGGCACTACATCGCCTACGGTGCAGGCGAGGTGGTCCCTGCAGGTGGCGGGGCCCCGACATCCCCATTGGGCCGCCTCTCGGTCGGCTGGGGCAGCGGCTCGCCGGGCTGGGTGTGGTCACCTGCCGGGCACCGCCTGGCCGGCGTCACGGCTGGCGGCGGGGTCGTCGTGGGCGGCCCGGGCGCCCCAACGAAGTGGCTCTTACGCGACGGTTGGGGCGCGACGAGCATCGCCTGGTCGCCGGACGGCCAGACGCTCGCCGTCTCGCGCTCGCTCTACCCGAAGGCCCCGCCTCCTTACCATCAGGAGATCTGGCTGATCGACCTGGGCACGGGCACCAAGAGGATGCTCTTCGGTCTCCCGAAGGCAAAACTCGCGCCGCCCTTGCTGTCAGGTTTCTCGCCCGATGGGAAGTGGCTCCTCGCCTGGGAAGACACCGAGAACTCAGCTTCGCTCGCTGCGGACGGCCTCCCCTTGGTCGCCATCGCGGCGAAGGGCGGCCAAGCCGTCCCTGTCGGGAAGGGGACGCTCGTCTACGGCGACTTCGTCTCCTGGTGCAGCGGCAACCTGCTCGCCTACGTGGAGAACGAGGGCGGCCGCCAGGTCACGCTCAACGACCGGGTCAACTTCGCAGGGCCAGCACCGAAGTGGCCCGCCGTCACCCCCGCTGGCCCGGGTGCGAAGGCACAGCGCAGCTTCGTTTCGCCCTCCTGTTCGCCACCCGGCCTCTTCATGGTCGCGGCAGCCGTCGGGCCCACCACGCAGGACGAAACCTTCGGCCACGAGCACCGCAGCATCTGGCTGCTCCCCTATACCGGCGGCAACTGGCGGCCGCTCGAAGCCGCGCCGCCGAAAGGGTCCAGCGACGAACTTCCTCTCTGGTCGAGCGACGGGCACTGGGTCGCCTTTGTCCGCACCACCTGGACCGGTACGGCCGGGGTGGGGCACCTCTACCTGCTCGACCTCGGCTCCCGCTTCAAGGGGCACGCCCGCCTCGTGGGGCCGATCGCCCCCCTCGGCACCACCAGCAACTACTACGGCCACTACAACTGGGCCGCACAGGTCGCCTGGTACAGCCGATGAGCTGCCCGGGGGACGTGAAAAGCTGAAGTTGTGAGCCTGCAATTGGACCGAGCGGCCGCGCCGGTCCAGCTGGCCTGGCGCGCGCGGCGAGCGTCTGGCATCGGCTGGCGGCGCACGACGGGCACAACACCAGCGCCACTGGCCTACGCACGCCGCACCTGTCACCGAGGGAGTGAGGGCGCACGCGCGCGAACGCTATGGTCCGAGCGTGGCGAGACTGAACAACTTGCAAGTCTGGGCGACTGACCTCGCCGCGAGCGCGCGCTTTTATGGCGAATTCCTCGGGCTCGAGCTCCCCGACGAGCCTCACCGTCGCCCGGGGAACGAAGCGCCGCACTACGACTTGGTGTGGGGCGACATCGCGTCTGTCCGGCCAAAAATCACGTGACATTCAAGCCAAACGCGTCCATAGCGACTAGATTCTGCTCGCCCCCAGAGCCCGAGCGGCGACAGAGCGCTCCGACGATGCCCAGTACCTCTGCAACGTCGTGGGTCCCCTGGTGCCCCCGGCGTGTCCAGGCCGTGGCGGGGGCACGCGGTTGACCGTGGCGGCAACGGGCCACTTATACAAGCGAGGAAGATGCCGTTGCACCAGTTGGGTTTGACAAGTATCGTGAGGTCCTCGGCCCACCGGTCGTCACTGGCCGCGTTGGCGCTTATCGCCGGCCTATCGGTGACCGGCGCTCGGACCACCACCACAGGCCAAGCGGCCCAGGTCCCGTGGGCTCTCGCCAAGTCAGCGGACCAGTTCGCCGCCGAAGTGCTGGGGGCCGCGCCGCTCCCCCCTGGTGCCCGGCCCTGGCATGGCGCGCTCCCAAAGTTGTTGGCAAATCCGCCAGTCACGACTGCCGCCACGGTCGACCACCACCGCTCCTACGTCGTGACCGCCCTTTCTGCGTCAGGGCTGCGACAGTACGTGCCCGCTCACCTCGCCGGCGCCAAATGGGACGGAGGAGGGGTGGGCGGCCCTTCCTACACGGCCTGGGTGCAGTTGTCCTTGCCGGTGAGGGGGCCGCACGAGTACTCGGCCAGCCTCGAGTACTCGCTGGCGGGCAGCACTTGCCAGGGCTCTGGCTCCCCGGGGCCACCTTGCCTGCTCAGGGTAGATGCCCTCACCGTCTGGGAGCCAAGCCGGCCCGCCGACGAAGTGGCCCCGGCGACCGACAGGGGCACCCTCACTGCTTATGCCTCCGTCTCGCCCGCCGGGGTGCCGAGCCGCGCCACCACCGTCACGCTCACAGCCCGTCAAAGCGCCGAGCTCGTCCGCCAGTTCGATGCCCTGCCGTTGGGGCCGGCAGCGCTCTGCCATGGCGACGCGGTTGTCTACAAGCTCGCCCTCAGGCCCGCGACCCCCTCCGGCCCTGGCCTCACCGTAACGGGCCAAGCATGCGCTGCGGTGGTGCAGGTAAGCGTGGGCGGCCGCTCCCTCCACCCGCTGTACGACCGGGGCTGCGCCCTCCTGCATCTTGTCCGTCGTTTCGCCCCGCGGGTGACAGTGCCAATGGGACCCGTGAGGCAGCCGTGGGCTGCGCCCAACCCTGAGAGCGGTCCTCACACCAGAATTGCCTCTTTATTCTGCCCGCCTAACCTTGGGATTTCAAGGAGGATCGCTCCATGGCGACGCTGTAGCGCTCGCTTTAGATGGCTTGAGCAGGTTCCCGTAAGCTGAGCCGTGTGAACAGCACGCCGAAAGGCGTGGGCCTGGGCCTCGCGTAGGTGACCGTCACCGGCTCCCAGTAGGCGAAGCCCTGTGGAGCGGCACGCCGGCTGGGAGCACGACGCGGGGCAGG
>JAJZYO010000220.1 GCA_021798075.1 Actinomycetes bacterium | reverse complement strand
CATCGTGGTAGGAGGGCTCGTGATCGGGGCACTCGGGCGCCTCGTGGTGCCCGGGCCAAACCCGATCGGTTTCGGGCGGACCCTCCTTTGTGGCTGGGGCGGCGCCATCTTGGGCGGCGTCGTGGCTCGCGTCCTTTTCCGCAACCCGGGCGCCCACTGGTTCGTGACCCTCGTGTTGGAGGTGCTGGTCGCGGCGCTGCTCGTCTGGCTCTTCAGCAAGCGGCGTACCATGGCGTGACCCGTATATACCTGGCGCGCCACGGGCGGACGGCGCTCAACGCCGCGGGCGCCTTGCGGGGGCGGTCAGAGGTCCCCTTGGACGAGGTCGGCATCGCTGAGGCCGAACGCCTCGGGGCCGTGCTCGGGGGAAAAGGTGCCGGCTTTGTGGTGTCATCGCCGTTGCGCCGGGCCATCGAGACCGCTCAGCCCGCTGCGCTCCAGCTCGGCCTCGAGATCCGTCTCGACGCCCGCTTGGCCGACCGGGACTATGGCGACTGGGCAGGCGTGAGGGTTGACGAAGTGGTAGAGAAGTTTGGGTCGGTAGACGCGGCGCCCGGCGTCGAGCCGAGAGGGTCCGTGGTGGAGAGGGCGATGGCCGCTCTCGTGGATGCCTCTCAAGAAGCCGATCGACTAGGTAGCCCCGCCGTCGTCGTGAGCCACGACGTGGTCAACCGGCTCTTGCTCGCGGCGATGTCGGACCGCTTCGCCGATGCCGACCGGACGCCCCAGGTGACCGGCTGCTACAACGAGCTCGAATGCGAGCTGGCCGACGGGAGGGCTCCTACCTGGCAGGTCCTGGCGGTCAACGCGATCCCGACATGACTGCCGGACGGGCGCACGGGTACCGCCTCTGGCCTGGGTAGCGTCCAAGCATGCAGACATGGGATGCCATCAGGGCGAGGCGCAACATACGTTCTTTCGAGGACAAGCCGGTCGCAGGCGAAGACCTGCACCGCATCCTCGAGGCGGGACGGAGGGCGCCTTCGGCCAACAACCGCCAATGGCGCGATTTCGTCGTGTCCACCGACCAGGAGCAGCTCCACGAGCTTGCCAAAGCATGGCAGGGAGCGGGTCACGTAGCGACTTCCGCGGTAACCGTCACGGTCGTCCTGCCGAACGATGGTGATGAGCGCTCGCGAGAGTTGGACTTATTCGACGCTGGCCAGGCGGTTGCCCAGATGATGCTCGCCGCCGCAGACTTGGGCATCGGGAGCGGGCATGCTTCGACGGGCGACAAGGCCGCCGTGCGCCGGGTGCTCCGCCTGCCCGAGGACCGCGACCCGGCCTACTTCGTGGCCTTCGGCTACCCGGCTGACCGGCCCCTCCGGCCCCTCCAGCACCCCAACCGTCGGCCCTTCGAGGAGGTCGTCCACTTCGACCACTGGTAACCCCGAAGGCGCCCGGGAGGCGCGGGAGGCGGCCGGCGGCCCGGCGGCGCCGGTGCCTCAATGCTTGAGGGAATGACACGGCTCGGGCGCTTTGGTCAGGTAGGGGAGAGCTGGCGAGCCATCGTCGCCGCGCCGGCGCACGCTGACCAGTCGTCCAGTGCGGCCAGCCGCAAGTCGGCTACGGCATGGAACGGTCTCGCCTGCTTGGCGATCTCTTCCCTCAAAGGGACCAAAAGCTTGTCGCCGGCACGGGCTAATCCGCCACCAACCACGATCGTCGCGGGGTCGAGCAGCGTCATGGCCGTGATAAGGCCAGTGGCAAGCGCACCTACGCACTCGCGCCAAACCTTGAGGGCGCCTGCGTGGTCAGACATCACGAGGTCGAGGATCTTGTGGGCCGTAGCTCGCTCCTCGTACAGTTCGTACCAGCGAGCCTCGAGCGCCATTGCTGACACTATTGTCTGTAGGCACCCCCGCGCCCCGCAGGTGCACTGCCTGCCGTCGAGGTCCACCCTCACATGGCCAAGTTCGCCGGCCTGTCCATGGGAACCGGCCACGACCTGGCCTGACTGCACGATCGCCCCTCCGACGCCGGTCCCGAGTGAGACGTACAAATAGTCCTGTCTGCCCCGTGCGGCACCAGAGCGGCCCTCGCCTAACGCCCCGGCATGAGCGTCGTTTACCACCACCACCGGGATGCCCAGGCGCTCTTCTATGTAGGCTCGTACCGGGGCAGCCGACCAGCCGAGGTTGACTGCCGTAACGCGGCCGGCCGGATCGACCGCTCCGCACACGGCCACGCCGGCAGCGCTCAACGGGGCGCTACCTCGCTCCGCCGCCATTTGCGCTGCGACGTCGGCGACGTGTTGGAGCACTAGGTCAGGGCCGGCTTCGCGGCCTGTCGGTTGGCGAAATTCACGGAGTCGCCGATCGTCTGGGCCGACCAGGGCACCCTTTATCCAAGACGCCCCCACGTCGAGGACGAGCACAGCGGTCCCGGTCGCACCGTCAAGGTCTGCCCTCGCGTCGGAGGCGGGCCCCGTGTAGTTGTCTGTCACTTGACGCCCAACTCACCGACCTTGTCGAGGACAAGTGCAGCGGCGCCCAAAAGGCCTGCATCGGGCCCTGCCTTGGTCTGGGTAATGACTGCCGAGCGACTGGCCACCGGAAAGCAGAGCTCATAGATGGCAGCGTTGATCGCCACCACGAGAGGGCTGGCATTGGCGAGCATGCCGCCGAGAAGAAGAGCCTGGGGGTTGAAGAAATTGACGACGACGGCCAAGACCTCGCCGAGGTGACGCCCCGCGTTGCGCACGGCGTGGTTGGCGATCGGGTCGCCCGAGTGGACGGTGCTGACGAGCTCGGCGAGCGAGCTTATGTTGAGCCCGGCGGCGTTCACTTCCTCGAGCAAGGCGGCTCCGCTGGCGACGGTTTCCAGGCAGCCGCGGTTACCGCATCCACAGGGCTTGGCTTCTTCGGGTGCCAGGCTCGGCAGCCGGACATGGCTGATGTCGCCTGCGACACCCGCGGCGCCACGGTAAAGGAGGCCGTTGGAAATAATGCCGCAGCCGATCCCTCTCCCTACCTTCACGGTGATCAAGTGGCGCAGATCTTCGTCGGGCCTGGCACGCACTTCGCCCAAGGCCAAGAGGTTCGCGTCGTTGTCGACGGCTGCAGGCACCCTCAAACGGGCCTCAAGCGCCTCAACGACCGTGGCGCCATGCCACCCTGGCATGCGCGACGGACTGGTGACTACGCCAGTGGCGGGCTCGACTGGTCCGGGGAGGCCCATGCCTATGCCCGTGACCCGCGGGCCGCCGAGGTCGTCGACGAGGCGCTCGAGATGGTCGCAGATCTCGCTCAGCACGACGTCCGGTCCGTTTTCGAGCAGGACCGACCGCTCTACGGTCTTGAGCAGGCGCCCGGACCTATTGGCCACGCCGAGGCGGGCATGATGACTGCCCAGGTCAACGGCCAACACAACGTCGCCGCCTTCACGGAGCCTTACGAGGCGGGGGCGCCTGCCGCCGCGAGAGTCGCCGTCGCCCGCTTCCTCGACCAACCCTGCCGCTTCCAGCTCTGCGATATGGGCGGAGACCGTGGATAGGGCCAGGCCCGTCAGCCTTCCGAGCTGGGTCCGAGAAATTGGTCCCGAGAAGCGTACGAGTTGGAGCACCTGGGACGCGTCCCTCTGGCGACGACGGTTGACCTTGGCTGCCTCCTCAGATGCGCGCGGACGTCTCGGGGCGTCCTTGGCACCCTCGGCGTCTTGCTCGGGGAGAGCCCCGCCGGTCAGGCCTGAGGCCGGCCCGGGGCGCGTCGCTGGGCGTCTAGGCATCTGTCGTTACCTGCGCACCCCTCGAGACCGTCTCGGCCTTGACGAGGGGAAAGTGGCACGCCACCTCGTGAGTACCACCCAAGCTTCCGAGCGCGGGCACCTTTTCGGCGCATATGTCCTTGGCCTCTGGGCAGCGGAGCCGGAACGGGCAACCGGACGGAGGTTTGAGGGCGGACGGGAGCTCCCCGCGAACTGGGGCTGTGGCGTGCTGGTCGCCTTGGGGCGGGTTGGGTTGTGGGATACATGTGAGCAGGGCAGCGGTGTAGGGGTGGCCCGGGCGGCTATATATCTCATCTCCGCTGCCGACCTCCACGACTCGGCCCAAGTACATGACCGCGACCCGGTCTGCGATGTAGCGGACGACCGACAGGTCGTGGGATATCACAAGGTATGTGAGCTCGTACTCCGATTGCAGGTCTTTCATTAGGTTCAGGACTTGCGAGCGGATCGAGACGTCGAGAGCGGACACGGGCTCGTCGGCGATCACGAGGCGCGGGTAGAGCGCGAGGGCACGGGCCAGGGCGACACGCTGGCGTTGGCCGCCCGAGAACTCGTGCGGGTAGCGGTCTACGGACTTTTTCGGCAACCCCACCTGGTCTAGCAGTTCTAGGACGCGTTCACGTTGAGACGCCCTATCGCCCTCGTGCTGCCATACGAGCGGTTCCCGGATGATAGCGCCCACCCTCATGCGGGGGTCGAGCGACGAGAACGGGTCCTGGAACACGAGCTGGATGTCGCGCCGGATTTTCCTGAGCTTCCGTTCTTTGAAAGTACTTATCTCCTTGTCGTTGAAGAGCACCTTCCCAGAAGACGGGGTCTCGAGGGTGGCGGCTATGCGCCCGAGCGTTGTCTTGCCGCACCCGGACTCGCCGACCAG
>JAJZYO010000219.1 GCA_021798075.1 Actinomycetes bacterium | reverse complement strand
CGAGCGGGCGGGCTGGATCCGCATGCTCATGTGCGAGCTCAACCGGATCGCCTCGCACCTTTTGTGGCTGGCGACCAATGGCGCCGACCTCGGTGCGATCAACATGCTCGTGTACGGCTGGCGCGACCGGGAGGTGCTGCTCAGCTTTTTCGAGAAGGTGACCGGGCTGCGGATGAACCACAACTACATCCGTCCGGGGGGCGTGGCGGCGGACCTCCCCGACGGCTGGCGCGACGACGTCAACGCCATCTGCGACGTGGTGCTCCGGCGCATGGACGAGTACGACAACCTGCTCACCGGCCAGCCCGTCCTGCAAAACCGCATGGACGGCGTGGGCCCCCTCGACGCCGCGACCGCCGTCGGCCTCGGTCTCACCGGGCCGCTCCTGCGCTCGACGGGCGTCACCTACGACGTGCGCCGGGACTTCCCGTACCTGCTCTACGACCAAGTCGATTTCGACGTGATCGTCGGCACCGGGGGCGACTGCTGGGACCGCTTCGCGATCCGGGTGAACGAGATCCGCGAGTCGGTGCGGATCGTCCGCCAGGTGGCAAAGATGATGCCGAAAGGGGACTACCGGACGCAGGACAAGAAGTTCACCCCGCCACCTCGCAACCGCATCGACGAGTCGATGGAAGCGCTCATCCACCATTTCAAGCTCTTCACGGAGGGCTTCCGGGTGCCTCCTGGCGACGCCTACGTACCGGTCGAGTCGCCCCGGGGCGAGCTCGGCTGCTACATCGTCTCCGACGGCACGTCGCGGCCCTACCGGGTCCACGTCCGTGCGCCTTCCTTCGCCAACTTGCAGGGCCTGGCGCCCATGGCACGGGGAGGGTTCATACCCGACGTGATCGCCTGCATCTCGAGCATCGACCCCGTGCTGGGCGACGTCGACCGCTGATGGCGGGGCCGGCGGCGGCGTTGCAGGGGGCGCTCCAGCCTCTCGATTGGGCCCGCGACAGCCCTTTAGGCCAAAATCAGTTGACGTGCCCCACCTGAGCGAGGACAACCTGGAGCGAGCGCGAGCGCTGGTCGCGCTCTACCCCGAGAAGCGTTCCGCGCTCATCCCGGCCTTGCACCTCCTCCAAGAGCAGGACGGTTATGTCTCGCCCGAGGGCATCGAGGACGTGGCCGAACTGCTCGGCCTTACGCCGGCCGAGGTGCGGGGGACGGCGAGCTTCTACGACATGTTCCACCTGGAGCCGGTCGGCAAGTACGTGGTGGCGGTCTGCACCAACATAGCCTGCATGCTCGCTGGCGCCTACGAGCTGCTCCACCACATCGAAGAAAGCCTCGGGACGCACCCGGGGGGCACCACCGAGGACGGGATGTTCACCCTCGAGGACGCCGAATGCCTCGCCCTTTGCGGCAACGCCCCGTGTGTCACGGTCAACTGGCGCTACTTCGGCGACATGACCCCTGAGCGCTGGGAGGCCCTGGCCGAGGACCTGCGCGCCGGCCGGCTCGACGCCGAGGTACCGCCCCACGGCACCCTGTGCCGGGTGCGTCGTTCGGTCGGCCTGCTGGCCGGAGGGGCGGCCGGGGGGGCGACAGGCCCGATGCCGGCCGTCGACGTGACCACCTCACGGACCACGCCGGCGATGGCGAGCACCGTCCTGCCGGCCCCGGCCGGGGACGGGGCGGGGGGCGCCGCCTCCAGGAGCCCGGGAACCGGGGCCCAGGCCGGACGGCAAGCAGGGGAGGGCTCGTGAGCGCGCAGATCGGCCCCCAGGTCATCACCTCGCGCTTTGGCCTATCTGAGAGCTGGACGCTCCGGGCCTACCTGGGGAGCGGCGGCTATGAGGGCCTCCGGAAGGCGCTCACCATGGCCCCGGAGGACGTCCACAAGGCGGCGCTCGACTCGAGCATCCTCGGCCGGGGCGGTGCCGGCTTCGACGCCGGCCGCAAATGGGGGATGCTCCGCAAGGCCGAGCCTGTGTACCTGGTGGTAAACGGCGACGAGAGCGAACCGGCCACCTTCAAGGACCACGCGCTCATCGAGGCCGACCCTCACCAGTTGATCGAGGGGGCGTTGATCTGCGCATACGCCATCCGCGCCGCCCGGGTCTTCATCTACGTGCGGGGTGAGATGGCGCTCGGCCTCGAGCGGCTCCAGTCCGCGCTCAACGAGGCGTACGCGTACGGTGCGGTGGGCGCGAACATCTTCGGGTCGGGCTTTTCTGTCGACGTGGTGGCGCACCCCGGCGCCGGCGCCTATATATGTGGCGAGGAAACCGCCCTGCTCGAAAGCCTGGAGGGAAAGCGCGGCTACCCGCGTATAAAGCCCCCCTACTACCCGGCCGCGATCGGCCTGTACGGGGCGCCCACCGTCGTCAACAACGTGGAGACCCTGTCCAACCTCCCCTTTGTCATGAGGAACGGCAGCGAGGCGTTCCACGCCCTCGGCGAGGGGGCCTCGCGCGGGACCAAGATGATGGCCCTGTCCGGCCACGTGCGCCGGCCGGGCAACTACGAGCTCACTTTCGCCGACGTCACGTTCCGCGAGCTCATCTACGACCCCGCTCTCGGAGGGGGCGTGCGCGAGGACCGGGCGCTAAAGGCGTTTATCCCCGGCGGTGTGTCCGCTCCCTGGTTCGGCCCGCAGCACCTCGACATCCCGCTCGCCAACGAAAAGATCGCAGAGGCCGGTTCCATGGCAGGTTCTGGCGCCGTTACCGTGATGGACGAGACAGCCTGCGCGGTGCGCGCCGCCTGGCGCATAAGCCGCTTCTTCCACCGGGAGTCCTGTGGCCAGTGCACACCGTGCCGGGAGGGCTCGGGTTGGGTTGACAAAGTCATGCGGCGAATAGAAGACGGCAACGGCCGGGAAGCCGACCTCGACCTGCTCATGGACATCTGCGACAACATCTCGCCGGGCGTGCGCTGGCCGCCCGCGCAGACGACGATCTGCGTGCTCGGGCCGTCGATCCCGAGTTCGGTGGCCTCCGGCATCCGTATGTTCAAAGACGAGTTCTTGGAGCACATCCGCTTGGGGGGCTGCCCCTTCCCCCCCGACCGCTTGAGAGCGAGCCTCGCCCATGCCTGAAACCCCCGAGAGGGGAGCCGCCGTCAACATCACCCTCGACGGCCGGCCCGTGGTCGCGCGTGCAGGAGAGATGCTTATTGCCGCCGCCGAGCGAGCCGGGACCTACATTCCCCGCTTTTGTTACCACCCGAGGATGAAGCCGGTCGGCATGTGCCGGATGTGCCTGGTCGAACTGAAAGGCCCCCGCGGCTTTTCCCTTCAGCCTGCCTGCTACGTGCCGGTCGCCGAGGGCATGGAGGCTGTGACCGAGAGCCCGGCGGTGAAAAAGGCCCAGGACGGGGTGCTCGAGTTCCTGCTCATAAACCACCCCCTCGACTGTCCCGTGTGCGACAAAGGGGGCGAGTGCCCGTTGCAGGACCAGACCCTCGCCTACGGGCCGGGCGAGACCCGCTTCGTCGAGGAAAAGCGCCACTGGGACAAGCCCGTGCCGGTCTCGTCGCTCGTGCTCATCGACCGGGAGCGCTGTATCCAATGTGCCCGCTGCACTCGTTTTGCCGAGGAGGTCGCAGGCGAGCCCGGCATAGACCTCGCCGGGAGGAGCGACGCGACCGAGGTGGCCAACTACCCCGGCCAACCGTACGACTCCAACTTCAGCGGCAACGTCGTGCAGATTTGCCCCGTGGGGGCGCTCCTGGCCAAGCCCTACCGCTTCAGGGCGAGGCCGTGGGACCTCCAACAGGTCGAGACCACCTGCACGATGTGCGCTCTCGGCTGCCGGGTGGCGGCCCAGTCGAGCGCCGACGAGGTAGTGCGCTTCCTCGGCGTTGACAGCGACCCCGTCAACTGGGGATGGTTGTGCGACAAGGGGCGTTTCTTGTTCGAGGCCTTGAACAGCCCTCGCCGCTTGTCGTACCCGCTTGCCCGCCGGGCGGAGCCGGTCGGCAACGGCTCGAGCGGTGCTCGGGCCCCGCTCGCAGAGGTGAGTTGGTCTGACGCTCTCTCCGAGGTCGTTACCCACTTGGCCGAGGCCAGGGGGGACAGGATCGGTGTGATCGGTGGGGCGAGGCTGCCCAACGAGGACGCGTACGTATGGTCCAAGCTGGCGCGCTCGGTCTTGGCCACCGACAACGTCGATGCCCAACTCGGCGATGGCCTGCCCGCTGACCTCGTGGCCGGGCTGCCCCGGGCGACCATAGACGAGGCCTGCAGCGCACCCTTGGTGCTGCTCGTCGCGCCCGACATAAAAGAAGAGCTGCCCGTTCTCTACCTGCGCCTCCGGCATGCCGCGCGCGAGGGCGGCACCAAGCTCCTCGAGGTCTCCCCCGCCGCGACGGGCCTCACCGGCCTGTGCGCGGCGAGCCTGCGCTACCGGCCGGGCGAGCTCGCCGCGGTGGCCAGGGCTCTCTCTGGTCGCGAAAAGGTCACAGCCGACGTGGCCGGCGTCCCGGCGGCCGAGGTCGAAGCGGCCCGGGCGCTGGTCGCTTCGACGCCCGGCCTCGTGGTCGTGCTGGGCCGGCCTTCTCTCTCCGAGTCGGCCAGCGGCGCCGCCCAGGCGGGCCTCGCCCTGGCTGAGCTGCCCGGCGTCTCCTTCCTGCCCGCCCTCCGGCGCGCCAACGTGCACGGCGCCATCGACTTCGGGCTCGCGCCCGGGCTC
>JAJZYO010000218.1 GCA_021798075.1 Actinomycetes bacterium | reverse complement strand
GCCCTTGCCACCGGAAGAGGCCGCGCACCTCTCGGCCGGCGGGGCCGAGCCAGTCTCACTCCGGCCAGTCCCCCGCCGGCCAGCCTCACTCCGGCCAGTCCCCCGCCGGCCAGCCCCACTCCGGCCAGCCCCCCGCCGGCCATTCCCCCGCCGGCCATTCCCCCGCCGGCCAGGCCCCGGTCGGCCAAGCCCGACGGAGCGGATCCTCGATGAACCTTTTCATGCACGGACGTTGCCGGGGAGGGACGGCTCCTGGCAAGCGGTGGCCCTTGTCGCCGGCAGCAACGCCGTCGGCCTTTTGGCCGTGCGGGGAGCCAGCGGCGCCCGCGACGAGCAGGAACTACTCCGTGCTTTCGCCAACCACCTCGCCCTAGCCCTGGAAAGAGCCACGCTGAGGGAGGAGGCGCTTCGTGCCCGCCTGCTCGGGGAGGTAGACCTCCTCCGGAGGTCTTTGGTCGGGGCCGTCTCGCACGACCTGCGCACCCCCCTCGCTACGATCAAGCTCTCGGCGTCGACGTTGCTCGAAAGTGGCTCTTCCCTCACCCCAGGAGACGTGAAAGAGCTCGCTTCGCTTGTCGACGCGCAAGCCGATCGCCTCGACCGGCTCGTTTCCAACCTCTTGGACATGACCCGCATCCAGGCCGGCGCGCTTGAGCTGCGCCGGCAGCCCTGCGCTGTCGCCGACCTTGTCGACGAGGCGCTCGCTGTGCTCGGGCGTTCGGGCCAGAACGGTGAGGTGTCGTGGCAGGCGCCAGCGGACTTGGCACTGGTGGACGTCGACGCCGTGCTCGTCCGCCAGGCGCTGGCCAACCTGGTGGACAACGCCTTCCGCTACTCGCCTGACGGCGCGACTGTGACGGTGGCTGCCCGCGAGGTGGCGGGACAGAAGGTGGAGGTCTCCGTGTCGGACAAGGGGCCGGGGGTGCCTGAAGAAGAGCGCACGAGGATTTTCCAGATGTTCGAGCGCCGTGAGGCGGGTGGGCGCGGGGGCCTTGGGCTGGCCATCACGCAGGCCTTCATCGAGGCTCACGGCGAGCGGATCTGGGTGGGCCCAGCAGACGGCGGCGGCGCGCGCTTCGCTTTCACCCTGCCG
This sequence comes from Actinomycetes bacterium, assembly GCA_021798075.1. The sequence continues at coordinate 3,552 of JAJZYO010000218.1, read as the reverse complement.
ATCGCGAGGGAGGCGTAAGCCGCCATGGCGCGCGTTCTAGTTGTAGACGACGACAGGGCGCTCCAGAGGGCGTTGAAGGTCGCCCTCTCTGCGCACGGCCATGAGGTCCTCCTCGCAACTACGGGCGAGGAAGGCCTGTCGTCAGTCGCACTGCGCTCCCCCGACGTTGTCGTGCTCGACCTCGGCCTCCCTGACATGGACGGCCTCGAGGTCGTGAGACGGGTCCGAGGCTGGAGCGAAGTGCCTGTGATAGTCCTGTCGGCGACGGCGTTGGAGGACCGCAAAGTGGCAGCGCTTGACGGGGGGGCCAACGATTACGTGACGAAGCCCTTCGGCATGGCCGAGCTCGAAGCGCGCATACGCACTGCGTTGCGCCACGCGGGGGCACCAGTGCCTGGCGACGGGCACATCGCGGTCGGCGGCCTCGAGCTCGACCTTGCCCGCTACGAGGCGAGCCTGGCGGGCAAGCCCGTCGAACTGACCGCGAAAGAGTTCGAGCTGCTCGCTTACTTGGCCCGCAACGCCGGCAAGATCTGCACTCACCAGATGATCCTCCAACAAATCTGGGGTGGTGCATATGGCGCAGATGCGGAGTACCTGCGCGTCTACATCTACCGGTTGCGTAAGAAGCTCGGTGGGAAAGGGGGCGTCATCGTGCGGACTGCGCCTGGGATCGGCTACTGCCTCGCGGCTAGCTGAGGGCCGGTAGGCAAAGCTAATTCCACTTTTTATTAACGCCGCGCGTGGGTCGGTTCATGTCCTGTTCGCGCCGGGCGTGCGATCCTGGGGCGCATGGGCGACGTCCTCTCCGTGCTTGGGATAGTAGCGTTCGTGGTGCTGATGCTGGCTCTAATAAAGGGTTTGGAGCGGGTATGAGCATCTCCGACGGGATTTTGTTGAGTGTCTCTGCTCTGCTCCTTATCTACTTAGGTGTGGCGCTTTTTAAGCCAGAGTGGTTCTGAGGGTTAGGCCTTTTTCATGAGTTACTTCTGGGTGATCGTCGCGCTCGTCGTGGTGCTCGCCCTCGCCTGGCGCTTCCTCGGCTCGTACATGGAGGCTGTCTTCGCCGGGCGAGTGCGCTTCTTTGCTTGGGCGGAGCGCCCAGTTTACCGATTGATCGGGGTCGACCCGGAGGTCGAGCAGCCCTGGCAGCGCTACGCCGGCGCCCTGATCGTCTTTTCGGGAATGGCGATCCTCTTTACTTACCTGATCCAGCGCCTCCAGGGGAGCCTCCCGTTAAACCCGCAACACCTCGGGGCCGTCCCGCCAGCTCTGGCTTGGAACACGGCCGTCTCGTTCGCGACCAATACCAACTGGCAAAACTACGCCGGTGAGACGACCATGAGCTATTTCACCCAGATGGCCGCGCTCACGGTGCAGCAGTTTGTCAGCGCGGCGGTCGGGATCGCGGTCGCCATCGCCCTGGTGCGGGGTTTTGCGCGGCGCAACTCGCCGACCATCGGCAACTTCTGGGTGGACATAATCCGCTGCACCTTTTACGTACTCTTGCCGATCGCCTTCTTGGCGGGCTTCGTCTTCGTGGGCGAGGGTGCCGTACAGACGCTAGCAGGCACCGTCACGGTCCATGACTTCCTAAATGGCACTACCCAGGTCATCGCCCGCGGACCGGTGGGGTTCATGGAGCCGATAAAGCAACTTGGCACCAACGGTGGTGGCTTTTTCAATGCGAACGGCGCTGACCCCTTCGAGGACCCTTCCGCCCTCACCAACTTCTTGTCGATCGCGCTCATCCTTTGCATCCCCGTAGCGCTCACTTATACCTTCGGCAAGATGGTGGGCAACCGCAGGCAGGGAGCCGCGCTCCTCGCAGCGATGGCCATAATCTTCGGTACCTGGGTAGGTTTCAGCTCCTATGCCGAGCACCAGCCCAACCCGGCGGTGGCGGCAGCCAACGTGGTGTCCCAGCACCAGGGGAACATGGTCGGCAAGGAGGTCCGCTTCGGGTCGATGCAGACCACCCTCTACAACGTCTCCTCGACACAGACCTCGACTGGGAGCGTGTCTGGCGCCAATGACTCTTTCACCCCCATGGGCGGCTTCGGGCTTCTTACGGGCATGATGCTTGGGGAGGTGACCCCGGGAGGGGTTGGTAGCGGCCTCTACACGATCCTGCTCTTCGCCATCATCGCCGTGTTCATCGGGGGCTTGATGATCGGGCGAACACCGGAGTACTTGGGCAAAAAGATACAGGCCAAAGAGGTGAAGCTCGCTTCGTTCGGCGTGCTCGTGATGCCTATTACCGTGCTCGTGCTCACTGCTGTAGCCGTCTCTGTCCCCGCCGGTAGGGCAGGGCCCTCCAACGCCGGGCCACACGCCTTTTCGGAGATCCTCTACGCCTTCACATCCCAGGCCAACAACAATGGCTCGGCTTTTGCGGGCCTCTCTGGTGACACGGCGTTTTACAACATCTTGGGAGGGGTGGCCATGCTCCTCGGGCGCTTCGCCATCATCGTCCCCTGCCTGGCTCTTGGCGGGACGCTTGCCGCGAAGGGGGCGGTGGCCGAGAGCGCCGGCACCTTCAGGACCGACACGCCCCTGTTTATCGGCCTCGTTATCGGGGTGATCATTATCGTCGGTGGCCTCACCTTTTTTCCGGCGGTGTCGCTCGGGCCTATCGCCGAGCAACTGAGCAAGGGGCTGTTCTAAGTGCCAGAGACCACCCCTGAGCGCCCGGGAGGCCACATGGCGCCGGCGGGTGCCGCCGGTGCGGGCGCCACACCCGCCCCGTCCACCGGCGCCACACCCGCCCCGTCCACCGGCGCCACACCCGTCCTAGCCCCGCCCCAAGTCCCGAGGGGCGTCGCACAGGCACGGAGCTTGTTCGACCCCGAAATCCTTCGCGTGGCCCTTTGGGGGTCTGTGAAGAAGATGGCGCCTCAGGTGCAGGTGAAAAACCCGGTCATGTTCGTCGTGCTGGTCGGGTCGGTCGTCACGCTGGCCGAGGCGATCGTGCACCCGGGGTTGTTCTCGTGGTCCATCACCATTTGGCTTTTCCTCACGGTACTTTTTGCCAACTTTGCCGAAGCCATGGCCGAGGGGCGCGGTAAGGCGCAGGCTGACACCCTGCGGAGGACCAGGGCCGAGACGGAGGCCCGACGCCTGCTCGGCGACGGCTCCGAGGAGCGTGTCCCGGCTTCGGTGCTAAAAAGGGGCGACCTGGTCGTTTGCGAGGCTGGCGACGTAATTCCCTCTGATGGCGAGATCACGGCGGGGGTTGCCTCGGTCGACGAGTCGGCTATAACGGGTGAGTCAGCGCCCGTGATCCGCGAGTCCGGTGGAGATCGATCGGCCGTCACGGGTGGCACCAAGGTGCTATCGGACCGCATCGTCGTGAGCATCGTGGCCGAACGGGGCCAGACGTTCCTCGACAGGATGATCGGTCTTGTAGAAGGCGCCAACCGCCAGAAGACGCCCAACGAGATCGCGCTCACGATCCTGCTGGCTACCCTCACGCTCGTCTTCTTGCCAGTGGTGGTGGTGCTCGAGCCTTTTGGCCGCTACGCCGGCACCCTCACTCACTCGCACGGTTCG
>JAJZYO010000217.1 GCA_021798075.1 Actinomycetes bacterium | reverse complement strand
CCCGGCTACGTGGTACACCTCCCAGCCCCCGAAGTAGGGGCCTTCCACTTCCCAGCTCGCCCGCCGGCCTTCGGAGGTAAGCACGAAGGCGCCCTTCCGGGTCCCTACCAGCAACCGAACGCCGCTCACGAGTGGTCCCCCTTCCTGGCCGCCAAGTTGGCGGTCTCCAGCGCCGATGCTACGCGTCGTTTGTGACGACGGCTAGGGTGCGCTTCTAGGCGTCGTGCGAGCGGGAGGCGAGCTTTGGACGAGACAGGCAGAGTTGTGCTGGCGGGGAGTGAACGCTTGGCTGTCGCCGGTGCACGGGTGATCGGGCCCGTCCACGACGACGAAGAGGTAAAGGTAACGGTTGTCCTCCGCCGGAGAGCTGAGCTTCCTTCCGACGTGCTCGAAGGGCGGCGACAGCTGAGCCGGGAGGAGTTGGGTAGCGGGTACGGCGCTGACCCTGGCGAGGTCAGCCAGGTCGTCGAGGCCCTGGAGGCGGCCGGCGCCCAGGTGCTCGAGCATGACGCCGCGAGCAGGAGGGTTGTTGCCACGGGGCCCGCCGGCGCGCTCTCGCGGCTTTTCGGCACAACTCTCCAGGAGGTAGAGAGCACGAGCCCTGTCACCGGCGAACCAGTTCGCCACCGCCAGAGGACCGGCCCCCTCAGCGTCCCAGCGGGGCTTGGCGGCATCGTGAGTGCGGTGCTCGGCCTTGATGACCGGCCCCAGGCCCGTCCGCACCTTCGATCGGTGAGCCCCGAGGCCGTCGCCACTTCCTTCACGGCGGACCAAGTCGCTCGGCTCTACGACTTCCCTCCCGGGACCGACGGGACGGGCCAGGTGGTGGCGGTCGTCGAACTGGGCGGCGGGATCTCGCAGACCGACCTGGCCAATTACTTCTCCCAGCTCGGCATCCGAGCGCCGAGCGTCCAGGCTGTGAGCGTCGATGGCGCTTCAACTGCCGCTGGAGCCCAGCCCAATGCGGATACGGAGGTTTCCCTCGACATAGAAGTGATCGGGTCCGTGGCCCCCGGCGCTTCTCAGGTCGTCTACTTCGCTCCCAATACCGACGCCGGCTTTCATGATGCGCTTGCCGGCGCGCTCCAGGCGACCCCGACCCCCGTTGCCATCAGCATCAGCTGGGGCCAGAGCGAAGACAGCTGGTCAGTCCAGGGACGTAGCGCGCTCGGGCAAGTTTGCGCGGACGCTGTTGCGCTCGGGGTGACCGTAACGGTGGCTGCCGGCGACAGCGGCAGCACAGACGGCGTGAACGACGGCCAACCACACGTGGACTTCCCTGCTTCGTCACCCTACGTGCTCGCTTGCGGCGGTACCCGCTTGGACGCCGACCCAGCGACGGGGGCCATCGCCTCGGAAGTCGTCTGGGACGACCTGCCGAACGGGGGCGCCACCGGTGGCGGTGTGAGCGACGTCTACGCGTTGCCGTCGTGGCAGGAGGCTGCGAGCAACGTGAAACGTGCCGGGACCGGGACTGCCGGGCGTGGGGTCCCAGACGTCGCCGGCGACGCCGCGCCAGAGACCGGCTACCGGGTCATCTCCGACGGCACAGAGCAGGTGGTCGGCGGTACGAGCGCAGTGGCACCCCTTTGGGCGGCTCTCACCGCTCGCCTCGCGCAGGGCCTCGGGCGTTCACCGGGGTGGCTTGTGCCGGCTCTCTACGCCGGCGTACGACCCGGTTCCCCAGCACCGGGTTTCCGGGACATCACCTCAGGCAATAACGGCGCGTACCAGGCCGGGCCGGGGTGGGACGCCTGCACTGGTCTCGGCAGCCCCGTCGGTACCGGCGTCGCGGCTCGCCTCGGTAGTGCCGGCGCCGCGCAAGGTTGAACGCGTCGCACCCGTCGGGCGCCCAAGGGGGGTGTAGGCACGCGGAAAGTTCAATAGTCGCTCGGCGGTGGCCACTATCGTGAGAAAAAAGGCGACTTGATCGGTCAAAAAGTGATGACAGTGGCAGCCACGCGGCGACTATCGGTACTTTTTCCGGCCACGCGCTTCCATCGGGTCAGTGCGCGGCGCACGTACGTCGTGGAACCCTTGGCCGAGGTGCCACCGCTCGGTGCTCGTGTGGTTTGCGACACGACCGGCCACGTGGAGGAGGAGCCGCGCCGCCGCGGGGACTGCGGCCGCCACCGGTGCGGTCAACCCTTCGCCCTGGGAGAAGTCCAGGCCTTCAATGCCGACGACTGCGAGCTGGCGAGGCCCGCGGCCGACCGCGCGGGCGACCCGGTAGGCGCCAGCTACGCCAAAGCCGTGCGAGGTGGGCGCCTTGGTGCTCAGTACCGCTTGGCATTCGCCGTCACGCGCGATCCAGGCGAAGGAGAGCGTCCCTGGCGCTGAGCCCGAACGGGTCGCATCGGCGATGACGGCCGCTTCGGCCCCGTCCCAGCTCCAGAGGAGGTCAAGAGGGTCGCCGACGGGCGGCGCGAGCGCGATCGCCACCGGCGCTTGACCTTGCACCTCGAGTTCCGCGGCACGCTCGGCGACGAGCAGGCCGGCGCCATCGTCGTGTCGCATCGGGTTGCCTATGCCGGCCACGACTACTAGAGGCGGCATGCTCAGGGGGCTCTTTCGAGCGTCAGGTCGAGGAAGTGTGCCGCGCAGCTTATGCAAGGGTCATGGTTGCGCACGGCCACTTCTGCCCGCTTGGTCAGTTCCTCGGGTGGGAGCTCGAGGCCAGCCTCGGCCACCCGGCGCAGGTCTGCCTCGATCGTGAGCTGGTTCTGCGATGTGGGGGGGACTATCCGCGCATGGCGGATGAGACCGTCGGGGCCGACGTTGTACTCATGTAGCAGGACCCCGCGGGGGGCCTCGGTCACGCCGGCGCCGGCCCGCTCCGCCCCGGCCCGCTCCGCCCCGGCCCGCTCCGCCCCGGGCGTGGCACCGGCACCGTTCCCCTCAGGGTCTGGCATATCGGCCGCCGGCGGTTCAGGTGGTTCGTAGGACTCCACGAGGCGGAGGGCCTCTTCACACGCGAACACCATCTCCACGGCCCGCACCACGATGCTGCGGAAGGGGTTCCGGCAAGGCACTTCCAGCTGGGCGCGGCGGGCCGCCTCCGCTGCGAGCGGGGTGAGGGCACCGGCATTCAGCGCGTAGCGAGCAAGTGGGCCGGTCAGGTAGGGCTTTTGCCCAAAGAGCCGGGCGTGGAGCGCGGTCGACCGTGCGACGTGTTCCTCGACGACGGCGTCGGCGAACTCCGCTGGGGTGCAGTCGAGCCCGCCGGAAGACACGACGCGGCCACCCTCGATCGGGTAGCGGCCCTCGTCGCGAAGTGCGACGAAGAGGTAGTCACCCGTGACATCAGGGAAATCGAAGCCCGCCACCCACTCGACCGTCGCCAGCGAGGCGTCGAGCGCTCGCCGGAGGGGCTCGGCCAGCGCACTGATCTCAAAAGGCGAGGGTGCCTTATAAAACCCTCCCACGCGCACGTTGACCGGGTGCACCGCGCGCCCTCCTACCGTCCCCATTATCTTGTTGCCCGTCTTTTTGAGCGCGAGCCCCCGCTCGACGACGGGTTTGTCGTGCGCCGCCAGCTGGACTGCGTCCTCGTAGCCGAAGAAATCGGGCGCGTGGAGCAGGTAGACATGGAGAGCGTGGCTCTGGAGCCACTCGCCACAGTAAAGGAGGCGACGCAGGTCCACGACCTGGCGGCTCGGGACTATGTCCAAGGCTGACTCCATGGCCGCGCACGAGCTCATCTGGTAGGCGACCGGGCAAATGCCACATATCCGAGCCGTAATGTCTGGCGCTTCACGATAGCTCCGGCCTACGAGCAGGGCCTCGAAAAAGCGTGGAGGTTCGAAGATGTCGAGCGCGACTTCGCTCACAGCCCCGTCACGGACGACGACGCGGAAGCCCCCTTCTCCTTCCACGCGAGCAAGTGCGTCAACTCCGAACGCATAGTCACGGCTGTGGGTCATGGCGTGAGCTCTCTTTCTCGAACTCGGGAGCACCGGCGGTGAAGCCCCGGAAGATCCTTTTGAGAGACTCTTGCGAAGCCCCGTCCGCAGCCAGGCGCGAAGACAACGATGCGGTGTTGACCGTTGAGGCAGGACCGAAGCATCCGAAGCAGCCGCGCCCGACCGTTGGGCACAGTGCGCCGCAGCCGGCGCTCGTCACTGGCCCGAGGCAGGCCACGCCCTCCGCTACCAGCAGGCACACGTTGCCCGCGGCTTTGCATTCCCTGCAGACGGGGAAGTCCGGGATGCGGGGCGCCCTACCGGCCAGGTAGGCGGTGATGACCTCGAGGAGCTGGACCGGGTTGATCGGGCACCCGTGAAGCTCGAAGTCCACGGTTACGTGGGCCGAAACAGGCGTCGAAGTGGGGAGGGAGGAAATGTAGGCCGGGTTGGCATAGACCGTCGGCACATATTCGCCGGTGTCCGCGTAGTTGCGGAGCGCCTGTATCCCGCCAGCCGTGGCGCACGCCCCGACCGTGACGAGGAAGTGAGAGGCGGCGCGCACGGCCTTGATGCGCTCGGCGTCGGCCGGCGTCGTAACCGAACCTTCGACAATAGCGAGGTCGTAGGGCCCGTCGACGACAGTTCGGGTAACTTCGAGGAAGTAGGAAATGTCGAGCGCTCCCAGCAGGTCGAGAAGTTGGTCCTCGAGGTCGAGCAAAGAGACCTGGCAGCCGTCGCAGGACGCGAACT
>JAJZYO010000216.1 GCA_021798075.1 Actinomycetes bacterium | reverse complement strand
GCTGCGAGCTGCGCGACTGTGGCCTCTCCCTCGGCTAGCCGTAGGAGGAGTGCCCGACGCGTCGGGTCGGCTAGAGCACCGAAGACCAGGCTGAGCGTGTCGGATGCCATCCATAACCATCTCTTTTTAAAACTAGATAGTTATAGAGTACGGCTGCCAGGTGGTCCTGTCAAGCCCCCAGCTCATGGTGGACGTGGTGGAGGCAGCTAGGCCGGTAGTTGCCCAGTTTCGGTGGCTACCGTGGGCGACGCAGCGCTTGGCGTGTCGAGCATGTCGCGTACGGCGCCGGCCACAATGCTTGGGTGCTCTTCGTGGAGGTAGTGGCCCCCGTCCGCTACGACGCGGACCTCCAGGTGGTCGGCGTGCTTGTCGCCGCCGGCGAGGAGGTTAGGCGGAATGACGGGGTCGTTCGCGCCGGCAAGCACCAGCGTCGGCACGCTGAGACGTTGATGCCGCCTGGCCCGGAAGACGAGAGCAGGGATGTCGTGGACAACGTACTGCCACAACAGAGCCTGGTTCGCCCGGGCCGAACACCGGGTGGCCTCGACGAATTCGTCCAGCTCTGCCTCGCCCCAGGCGCCCGGATGGGCGACCTCGCGGCGCAAGAGGTAGCGGGTGAACGCCGGCCAGTGACGCAGGACCAGGCGCCCCGCGACCGGGTACTCCCACAACGCAGTGAACCACATGCGCCACATGTTGAGGAACAGGTGACGCCTCTCTGGCCAGGGGTGCACCATGTTGAGGGAGATCAGGTTGCCTACCCGATGTGGGGCCCGGAGGCACATCTCGAACGCGACGCCGGCGCCGAAGTCATGGGCGACCACATCTACTCGAGCCAGTCCAAGGGTATCGAGCAGGGCCACGACGTCGCTGCCGAGGCTGGCCAGGTCGTACCCGCGCCGGGCCTGCTCCGACCAGCCAAAGCCGCGCAGGTCGACACAGACCAGCCGATACTCACCGCTCAGCAGCGGCACCAACTTGCGCCACGCGTACCAGTGCTGGAGCAGGCCGTGAAGCAGCACTACTGGCCGGCCCTGGCCGACCTCGGCGACGTGCAGCTGCACGCCTCGCACGTCCACCCACCGGTGTTCTGCTCCGACCACGACCGGCATCGGTCGACCATCGAGCGCTTTCATAGGGTCCCTCCGTGTCAGCGACGAGCACCAAGTTGCTCACGTTCACCCTTCAACGAGAGGCACGGTGCGCGATCGGTTCCATCCCAACTGGCCAGTAAAGGTGCGGGCCGCGGAACCTACGCGGTGCCTGGCCCCTCCTTTAGCGTGATGAGCCCTTCGCGACCCCTTGTGGCCGGCGGTGTCCAATGACCGGGGGCGGCCAGCCGGACCTGCTCCGTCTGGTGCCAGCGGCCCAGGGCGGCGACGCGCTTGCGCTAGAAGCACTGCTGGCGGTGCTCGAGCCGTACGTCGCGCGGCTCGTTTCGCCGATCGCCCTCGGGGACGCTGCCGACGCCACCCAGGAGTCGCTGGTCCTCGTCCTGAGGAACCTGCGCGGGCTACAGGAGCCGGCTGCGCTTTTCTCCTGGGCCCGCACCATCGCGGTCCGCCAAGCCGTCCACATGGCCCGCTCGACCAGCCAGACAGCGGTCAGGGAGCCCGTCGACATCCCGGATCACGGCGACGAGCAGTTTGCTGCCGACGTTCACGACGTCCTCGACCGCATGACGCCCGAACACCGGGCCGTGCTGGTACTGCGCGACATCGAGGGCCTCGACGAACGCACCGCAAGCCGACTGCTCGACGTCCCTCGGGGAACGGTCAAGTCTCGTTTGGCGCGGGCCAGGGCCGGGTTCAGAAAGGCATGGCAACAATGACCAACCTCCCGTCCACCGAACTGGGCGCGGTGCGCCGTCTGCAGGTCCTGGCCGCCTCCATCCCAGGGGCCGCCTACGACGAGACCGTCGTGCAAGCTCCGTTCGAGTCCCTCTGGGCCTTCGTCTCCGACATGGACACCTCCATGCCGCGGCTGTTCCCCAACTTCCGTACCTGGCGCACTGTCGCCCACCACGGCGATCACCTGCAGGCCGCCGCAGTCGGCTACCTCGGCCAACGGGGGGTCTTTGACGTCACGCTGAAGCCCGGGTTGTGCATCATGCAAGATCGGCGCTTCATCGGGGGCATTGCCGCCCAACCGGGCGTTACTGGCACCCGCTTTGCCCTCCTCGCCGCGCCACGGGGGCCTGCCCGTCATCTGGGCGCGCCGCTGCGCCCCCTGGCACAGCGGCTGCTGCGGCGTAGCGCCCGCCGCCTCGGAGCTCACCTGACGACATGAACGCCGCGGATGGCGATGGGCCTCAGCCCTATGCCGGCCGATCGCAGCCAGGACTAGCCCGGAGCGGAACCCTCGCCGGCACCGGCGTCCTCCTCAAAGTCACCTTCGGTGCTCGCGTGCGCTCCAGCCGAGCGACCTGCCGGTTGAGGTAGCGCTGGTGCCGGAGGTTCGTTGCCACATGGGCCGCAGCTCGGTACGCCTCGAGCGCGTCGTCGGCGTTACCAGCTTTCTCGAGGAGGTGGCCGCGGACGGCGTGGAAGCGGCGGTCAGCCTTGGCCCGGGGGTCGGTGCCGAGGCGCTGGAGCAGTTCGAGCCCGGCCTGGGGCCCGGCGACCATGCTCACGGCGACGGCATGGTTCAGCGCGACGACCGGGTTGTCGTCAAGGCGGAGCAGGAGGCCATAGAGGGCAGCGACCTTTGGCCAGTCGGTCGTCTCGGCGCTCTCCGCTTCGTCGTGGAGCGCGGCGATCGCCGCTTGGAGCTGGTACGGGCCAATCGGGCCATGTTCGAGGGCGGCCGCAACGAGAGCCGTCCCTTCGTCGATGGCAGCGCGGTCCCAGAGGCTGCGATCTTCTTCGGCCATGGGGACGAGCGAGCCGTCTCGGTTGGTGCGGGCCCGGTGACGGGCGTGCACGAGGAGCATCAACGCGAGCAGGCCGGCGACCTCGGGGTCGCCGGGGAGCGCCGCCCACAGGTCGCCGCCCGCCTGCGGCAGTGGCCTGTTCCTACGCCGGGAAGAGGACCGTACCGCAGCGCGAACAATAGAACACGGTCACCTGACGTTGGCCCCCTCCCCGAGTCTCGTCGGCCGGCACGTCGATAGCCCTGTAGCGAGCCGACTCGGAGAGATCCGAGCGGCACCAGCTACAAAGTGGCCCGGGCTGCCTCCCCACGGCGGCCGCCTCTCCCACGAACCCTGGCGTCGTCCCCGGGCCCTCCGCCAGGAGCTCGACGACCTGCTGGCGCACGCGTGACAGGTCTGCGCCCAGCTTCACTAGCACCTGGGCCCCCACTCCCCGGCCCTCGCTCACGAGGCCGAGGAGGATGTGCTCGGTTCCTATGTAGTTGTGGCCGAGTTGCAGGGCTTCGCGCAGGGCGAGCTCGAGCACCTTCTTCGCCCTCGGCGTAAAGGGGGGCGACTCAGTGGTCGACATGCCCGCAGGCCCGACGGTCTGCTCGACGCCGATGCGGGCGTCGTGGAGGTTCACGTCAAGCGCCGCCAGCGCCCGGCCCGCCACGCTCTCGGGTTGGTGGAGCAACCCGAGGAGGATGTGCTCGGTGCCGATGAAGTTGTGGTTCAAGAGGCGCGCCTCGTCTTGGGCGAGGCGGAGGACGCGGCGTGCAGGGTCAGTGAAGCGCTCGAACATCGGCCCCCAGCATCGCGCAGCCCAACCGGCTTATTTGAAGCGATGGCGCTTGCGAGCCAGGAAAGCACCGACGACCACCTCGCGAGTCGTGCCAGCCCATCAACACGACGCTCGCGACTCGCCCGGCCACAGCAGCGTCCTAGCTCGCGAGGCGAGCCTCGGGCGGCTCTCCCGTTCCCCGTCGTTCTACACCCGTCACGGGCTCCGGCGCCTCTGCCTCATTTGCTTTCTCGTGGCGCTGGGCGGCGGTCGCGCTCAGGGCTCTCAGCTCCCGCTCCAGGCCCCCTCAGTAGCCTCGCCACCTCCCCTACCACCTCCCCCCACGGCCATCCCCGTGCCGAGCAGGTCAGCTACCGGGAGCTGGCCTCTCCTTTGTTTCCAGCGCAAAACAACGCTTAGCATCGCGTTGGCTCACCGTCGGCCGATCAGCCGACGAACCTGCTGCCTGGGTGAGGGTCGTCAAGTCGAGGTGAGCTAGTTGCTGGCGGGGTGCCGGCCCACCTACCCTTCCGGGGTGCCGCCTCCCGCTGACCAGAAGAAGCCAACTTCTGGTCGCCAGTCGACACACAGCATGACCTCTTCGCTCAAGGCCGCCCCCCGGCTGATGGCTTTCCACTCCAAGCGCTTAAGCGCCATGCGGCGCCGGTAACCAGGTTCCGGTGCAACACCTGAAAAGTACTCGAGGGGGTGCACGGCTTCTCCCTCATCGCGCTGACGATCGAGTTCCGCCTTACGGGCCTTGATGAGAGCCATGAACTCCTGCTCGTTATCGAAAGCAGCCACGACTTGGTGGCGCCTCTGGTGACGCGCGGGATCATAGGCGTAACGCCGCACGACCCAGCGCTTGACGTTGTCGTCGTTGGGGTCGACCCTGCCCATGCCACCATTGTCCGCCATTGGCCCGGTACTGGGGGCCTAATAACTGGGTGTGTCCCGATTCAAGGAGCTCCCCGACGTGGGCCGAACCCACCCTGCTTTGTAGATTCGGCTTGGTTCTTCAGCC
>JAJZYO010000215.1 GCA_021798075.1 Actinomycetes bacterium | reverse complement strand
GCTTCCTGCTCGGGCGCCGCTTCCTGGCCCGACGGTGCCTCTTGCTCCGTCTCGGCCACTTCTTCTGCGCCCGCTCCCTCTGGCACCGGGTAGGCCTCGGGGTGGCGGCGCTCGCGCCGGCTGGCGCCATCGGCCTGTGACCTCGCCCGGCGGGTGGCCTCGACGCGACGTGCGCGCATGGCGAGGTTTTCTGCCCGGCGGCGCGCCTGGAGCCTCGCCAGCTCGTTCTCCGGCATCCGGCTCACTATGACCGTGACATGGCAGGACCGCTTGCGGATGCGAGTCGCCCGTCCCCTCGCTCGGGGGCGCCAACGCTTGGCGGTCGGCCCCTCGTCGACATAGCAGGCCGAGACGTAGAGCTCGTCGGGGTCCATGTGGTCGTTGTTGACGGCGTTGGAAGCCGCCGAGTGGACGAGCTTGGCCACCATAAGGGCCGCGCCGCGGCCCACGGTGCGCAAGACGTCTTCCGCCTCGGCCACGGGCTTTCCCCGGACCAGGTCGACGACCTGGCGCACCTTGTAGGCGCTCGTCCCCGCGTAGCGCAACACGGCGCGGGTGCCGGGCCGCTCGTTGGTCTTGGGCCCTGGCATCAGCGCCTCGCCTGCCGTTCCTGGCCGGCGTGGTAGCGGAAGGTGCGCGTCGGGGCGAACTCCCCGAGCTTGTGGCCCACCATGGACTCGGTTACGTACACGGGCACGTGCTTGCGCCCGTCGTGGACGGCGATGGTGTGCCCGACCATGTCGGGGATGATCGTGGACCGCCTGGACCAGGTCCTTATGACCCGCTTCTCGTTGCGGCTGTTCAGGTCGTCCACCTTCCGAAGCAGGTGGCCATCTACGAAGGGGCCTTTTTTCAGGCTGCGCGCCACCGCTTACCTCCTGGCTCCGCGGCCCCGCCGGCGACGGATGATGAGGCGGTCGCTCGGGCGGTGCGAGTGACGGGTCCGGCCCTCGGGCTTGCCCCAGGGCGAAACGGGGTGGCGGCCCCCCGAAGACTTGCCCTCTCCGCCACCAAGGGGGTGGTCGACGGGGTTCATGGCCACGCCGCGAGTCTGCGGCCTGACCCCCTTCCAGCGGTTGCGGCCCGCCTTGCCGATCTTCACCAGCTCTGCCTCGGCGTTGCCAACCTCGCCGATCGTCGCCCGGCAGTCGATCGACACCCGTCGCATTTCGGTCGAGGGGAGGCGCAAGGTGGCGAAGTCACCCTCCTTGGCGACCAACTGGACGCTGGAGCCGGCGCTGCGGGCGAGCCTGCCTCCCCCTCCAGGCTTGAGCTCCACGTTGTGGACGACGGAACCCACTGGAATGTAGCGCATGGGCAGGGAGTTGCCGGGCCGGATCTCGGCACCATGGCCGCTCCGCAGCACGTCTCCCACCGCCACGCGAGCGGGGGCCAGGATGTAGCGCTTCTCGCCGTCGTGGTAGTGGAGCAGCGCTATGCGCGCGTTGCGGTTGGGGTCGTACTCGATCGTGGCTACCGTCGCCGGGACGCCGTCCTTGTTGCGCTTGAAGTCGATGACCCGGTACTGGCGTTTGTGGCCGCCTCCGCGGTGGCGGGCGGTCTTGCGGCCGTAGTTGTTGCGGCCCCCTGTCGCCGGCTTCGCTACGACGAGGGACCGTTGGGGGCGTTCGGCGGTGATCTCGGTGAACGCCGAAACCGTCTGGAAGCGACGCCCGGCGCTGGTCGGCTTGCGGGAACGGAGCATGCTCTGGCCTCTACTTGGTCTCGAAAACCGGAATCGTGTGCCCGGACGCCAGGGTCACGAAGGCGCGCTTGGTGTCGGGCCTCTTGCCCCACGTGGCCCGCTGGCGGTTGCGCTTGCGCTTGCCGGGGCGGTTGAGCGTGTTGACCTTGACGACCCTCACGTTGAACACCTTCTCAACCGAGCGCCGCACCTCGATCTTGTTCGCGGCCGCCGGTACGACGAAGGTATAGACCCCCTTTTCGGAGAGGGTGTAGGACTTCTCGGACACCACCGGCTTGATGACGACATCACGAGGGTTTTCCATCAGGCCTCCTCGCGAACCTCGCCGTCACCGTCTCCGGTGCCGGCGTCTCCTGCCTCGGCTACTACATCGGCGGCCTCGCCGGCCTCGGCATCATCAGCCTCGCCGGCCTCGGCATCATCAGCCTCGCCGGCCTCGGCATCATCAGCCTCGCCGGCCTCGCCACTTTCGCCCGCCACGGCGCTTTCGCCCGCCCTTGTACCCTCGCCCGCCTCGGCCACAACCTGGGCCTTGGCCGTGGGCACTGCCGGTACAGCGGCGAGAGCCGGCTCCTCCGCCGGCACTTCTGTCCATGTGCTGTCGCCGGGCAGGGTTTCCCGAGTGAACACGAGCCAGTCGGCGCACAGCACGTCATAAGCGGCCAGCTCGCCCGTGAGGACGACGTCCACCCAGGGGATGTTGCGGAAAGACTTGTAGGCCTTCTCGTCCTGGCGCGAGAGGACGACCATGGCCCGGCCGGTCACCCCGAGCGCTTCCAGGGCTGCCTGGGCTTGCTTGGTACTCGGAGCCTCGAAGGACCAAGCGTCCACAAGGGCGACACGCCCCGAAGCCGCCCGGTCGGACAGGGCGCCGCAGAGGGCTTGGCGGACCATCTTTTTCGGTGTGTGCTGCCGGTAGCTGCGTGGCTTGGGCCCGAGAGCGATCCCTCCGCCTTTGTAGTGCGGCGCGCGGAGGCTTCCCTGGCGGGCACGTCCCGTGCCCTTTTGCCTGTAGGGCTTGGCGCCGCCGCCGGCCACCTCGGCCCTCGTCCTCGTGTTGTGGGTACCGGAGCGGGCAGCAGCCAGCTGCGCCGTGACCACCTGATGGATGAGGGCGCCCTTGGCCTCGACCGAAAACCAGGCCGGGTCGAGCTCGGCGCTCCCCCTCACCGCTCCGCTCTGGGACCTCACGTCCGAGCGCACCGTCACTTCGTACCGCCCTTCACGGCTTCACGCACCAGCACGAGACCCCCACGGGGACCGGGCACGGAGCCCTTCACGAGCAACAGGTTGCGCTCGGCGTCAGCCGAGACCACTTCGAGGCTCAGGGTCGTGACCCGCTCGTTCCCCAAGCGGCCCGCCATGCGGCTCCCCTTGAAGACGCGAGCGGGCGTGGCACAGGCCCCGATCGAGCCCGGCGCGCGGTGGTGCTTGTGGTTTCCATGGCTCGCGCCTTGGCCCTTGAAGTTGTGCCGCTCCATGCCGCCGGCAAACCCACGGCCCTTGCTGGAGGCGGTCACGTCCACCTTGTCGCCAGCGGAGTAAATATCGACTCCGATCTCCTGGCCCACGCTGTACTCACCGGCGTCGTCGACCCGGAGCTCGACCAGGCGGCGGCCCGGCTCCACGTTGACCTTCGCGTAGTGGCCGGCCAGCGGCTTGTTGAGGCGGCTGGCCTGGCGGGCGCCGTAGGTCACCTGGAGGGCGGAGTAGCCGTCGGGCTCAGGCGCCTTTACCTGGACGACCCTCACGGGTGCGACCCGGAGCACGGTGACCGCGACGAGACGCTGCTTGGCGTCCCAAACCTGGGTCATGCCGAGCTTCTCGCCTACGATCGCTTTCTTCGGGGCCTTGGCGGGCATCTGTCCTCGTTCAAAAGGGTCCTGACGCGGCACGCTCCGCTCGGGACCTACCCGGGCGGAGCTCGCTTAACTCGTGTGCCGTGGTGTCCCTGCTCCAACCGCTGCTGGCTACAGGCGACCACGGACGTCGGTTAGACGGCTTGGACAGTATAGCCAGAGCTGCCGCAAGTGCAAACCAGCTCTCGCTCCCGGCCCTCCGCGCTCAGGCGCTGCGGAGTAGGCCATAGGTCACCCTCTCCCATGGACGTAGCGGTCGAACCAGGGCCCCACGTCCCGTCCACACCAGCGCGCCATATGGTTGGCCAGGTCCTCCGAGCTCGCAGCCCTGCCCCTGTACGTGCCGTACCAGTCCGCCAACGCCGAGCGGAGCTGCGGCGCGCCGCCAGCCATGTACGCCAACCCAGCCAGCAGCCTGCTCCCCCCCAGGTAAGCCTCCCGAGGGGTGTGCCGGCTCCAGGGGTGCGGCGGGCAGAGCAGGGTGGGCGGTTCGTCCAGCCCGAGCTCCTCGGCTCCGTACCTGCCGACAGCCCGTCGGCTCGCCGTGGCCCAAGTCGCCATCGCCTCGTCGATCCAACCGTCCGAAGCCCGGGCGGGCTTCACTCCCCGCCCGAACCAGCTGTGGAAAACCTCGTGCTCCAGGGCATGGGGCGAGGACGTAGTGGCCCCGTCATACTCCATGCCCCGGTCGGAGCCCCAGACGACAGCCACGAAACGGCTGCTGTGGGCCCAGCGCCCGTAGCGGGCGGCGAAGTACGAGAGCCAGGCGGTGACGTCAGCGGCTGCCGAGTCGGCGGAGGCGGGGTCGGCCGCCGCTCCCGCTCCCGCCAGACAGGCCACCGTAACCGACATGGGTAGCCCTGCGACCGATGTTTCGCGGCGGCGGAGGACCACCTCCTCGGCGGGGGCGAGCACGAGCAGGGGCGACAGAGCGGTGTAGCTGGGCGGGTAGCGGACCGACCACCGGCGGCCCGGCACTGCTTCGTTGATTTCGCCGTTGGCAAGCAGGACGTGGCGCCTTCCAGCCCCGGCGACCTCGACCGACAGCTCGATGGCGAGCCGGTCGTGGCACAGGTTGGCAGGTTTCCTCATCTCGA
>JAJZYO010000214.1 GCA_021798075.1 Actinomycetes bacterium | reverse complement strand
GCGCCACCAAGAGCGGAGGTGGCTGGCGACCCTCTCCGCATAGCGGTCTTCGCCAGTAAGGGCGTAGGCGAGGGAGAGCACGCTCAGGTGGTGGAGGCGGGAAAGTTCCCAGACTTGCTTGACATTTCCCGTCACGCTCGGGTCGCGGTGGTCGACGCTGAAGCAGTAGGGGATGAGCGGCGCCCGACGTCCCGAGAGAGGGTCGAGCGCCCAGTCGGGGTCCACCATGTCCTCGCGCACGTGGCCGAGCACGAGCCAGCGGCCCGCCATGACCTCGTCCGCGGCTGCGGTCACCGAGGCTTTCGCCTCCTCCGGCAGCTGCTTGAGCGTTCCTGTGGGGAGCGTCGAACGGAAAGCCCGTCCGGGCACCGGCGCGGGGGCCTTGGGGCGGAGCGCCGGCAGCCCCCAGGCCGTTTTGAGCGCGTGCTGCTCGGCGCGCGAAGCGACCTCGGCGGCTGACATCTTGGCCAGGCGCTTCGCGTACCAGGCCAGTTTCCCCGGGCCTGTCGAAGCTGGGCCCAGCTTCGACAGCGCCAGTTTGCTCAAGCTCGACGCCAATTTCAGAGCTTCTCCGGCGAGCGCGCGGCGAGGCTCCTCTCTGCCGCCAGCGTCGCCCGTGTCGTTGCGGCGAGTGATGCCAGGCTTATCGGCATCGGCCCACCGGTGCGGACGGCTTCGATGAAAGCCTCCACCTCGGCGCGCTGCCCCTTGTCCGGCGCGCCTAGGTTGCGCGCGACATGGGGCCGGAAGCCTGACCAGACAGTGGCCTTTTTGAAGTTGTCGAGCTTGGCCACCCGCCCGCCAGAGGAGACCTCGAAGGTCTCCTTCGGGAAGCGGGCGTGGCCATTCACGAAATAGGTCACGGTGCCTAGGGAGCCGTCGGGGTAGGCGAGGCTCACCTGGAGGTTGCCCTCACCGGCCGCGAGCGTGCTCACCTCGACAGGGTCGGAGCCGAACCACCACGAGAGCGTGTCTATGAAGTGGCCGCCCTCGCCGGCGAAGCGGCTCCCCTCGAGTTGCTCGTTCCGGTACCAGCTTTCCTTGCCGAGGGTGCCTGCATTGACGAAGTAGCGGGCCACTGCCTCGCCGGTCGCACGCCCGAAACGCCGGCGCATCTCGACCAGCATCGGGGAAAAGCGGCGGTTAAAGCCGACCATGAGCCTGTCGTTGCCAGTCGCTTGGACGGTAGCGAGGACGCTGTCTAGCTCTTCGGGGCTGAGGGCGAGGGGCTTTTCGACAAAGACCGCCTTCCCCGCTTCGAGCGCACGGCAGACGAGGGATGCGTGCGAGCTGTGGCGGGTGACGACGAAGACGGCGTCGACGGAGCCGTCGTCGAACACGGCCGAGGTATCTGTGACGGCTTCGGAAAAGGCGAACTTGCGCTTGGCGTTCACGCCCGAGAGCGCGCGGCGGGTGGCGACCGTTGTTAGTTCGATGCCGGGCTTCCCGGCGAGGTGGGGGAGGAGCATCGAGGACGCGTAGTTGCCTGCCCCTACGAAGCCGACGCGGACCGGGGCGCCGGGCGCGACCGGGCCACGGCGTACCGGCGCCTTTCGAGGCGTCGCTTTCCCATTGGCCGAAACCTCTACCGGGGGGACCGCTGCGCTGGCGGGCTCGTGGCCAGCTGCCCGCCCGCCTTCACCCGCGCCTTGCGCCGCGTCGTAGCTGAACAAGAACCCGACACCCCGCAGGTCCCCTGAGGAGAGCTTCTCGTACACGACGCTCGCGTCCTCGAGGGGGAACGTCCCCGACACGAGCGGCTCAGGGTCGATGCTCCTGGCGGCAATCAGGTCGAGGAAACAAGAGAGGTTGCGCCGTTCTGTCCAGCGGACGTAGCCGGCGGGGTAGTCGATCCCCTCGACCTCGTAGACCGGGTCGTAGCGCCCTGGCCCGTAGCTGCGCGAGAAGCGGACGTCTAGTTCCTTCTCGTAGTAAGCGTTCCAGGGGAGATCGAGCTTGCACTTGCCGATGTCCACCACGACCGCCCGGTCGCGTGCCATCTTGGCGGCGAGCTCGACCGGTTGGTTGGTGCTGCCGCCGGCGGCGAGGAACACCTGGTCGGCCCCGAGGCCCCCCGAAGCACTGGAAAGGGCCGCTTCCACTGCGGCCAGGCCGTCGGGGGTGGGCGTGGAGCAAAGGAGGGCCCCCGCTTTCTCCGCAAGAGAACAGCGTTCTGCGACGGTGTCTATGCCGACCACCTTCACACCCGAGGCGACAAGCAGCTGCACGACGAGCTGGCCTACGAGGCCGAGGCCGATCACGAGGGAGGTGTCGCCGAGCTCGGGCTTGGCCTGGCGGACCCCCTGGAGCGCGATCGAGCCAACCGTCGCGAACGCCGCCAGCTGCGCTTCGACGCCGTCTGGGACAGGGACGCACAAGTTGACCGGCACCCAGTTGAGCTCGGCGTGGAGGGCGAACTCGTTGCCGGCGCACGCCACCAGCTGGCCCTCGTGGAACTCCTCGGCCCCCCGGCCCACTTCGACCACGACGCCAGCCAACGAGTAGCCGAGGGGGGTGTAAGAATCGAGGCGGTTCATGGCTTTGCGGTAGGCGCTCATCGGCCCTTGCTGCTGGACGGTCTCGAGCACCTTCTTCAGCTGGTCCGGGCGGGCGCGTGCCTTGCCGAGGAGCGACATCTTGGACTCGCCCACCTTCATGAGCTCGGTCCCAGTCGATATGAGCGAGTAGAGGGAACGCACGAGCACGCCCCCCGGAGAGCACGCCGGGGTGGGCACGTCGAGGACCGTGAGCTCTCCGGACTTGTAATTCTGCGCTACTTGTTTCATAGGGTGGCTTTTTGCTCCTCGGTTGTCGGCTCTGCTGGTTCCGGGCTGGCGCCTGGAAAGCCCAAGAGTTTGTCGTAGACCCCCCTGTAGCGCACGGCTTGGTGCTGCCATGCCAGTTCTCGCTCGATGCGGGCACGGCCGGCCGCGCCCATGGCTTTGCGCCGCGGCTCGTCGTCTATCAACTGGACGAGCAGCTGTGCCATTTCGTGCACGTCGTTCGGCGTGGCGTAGACGCCGGCGTCACCCGCCGAGACCCTCGTCTCGCGAAGGTCGAAGGCCACCACGGGGAGGCCGAAGGCCATGTACTCCATGGTCTTGTTCATGGTCGAGACGTCGTTCAAGGGGTTTTTGGGGTCCGGCGAGATCCCGACGTCTGCGGTCGAGAGCACTGCGGCCACCGTCTCGTCGGGCACCCGGCCCGTCATCTCTACGTAGTCGGCGAGCCCGAGCTTGTCACGAAGGGCGAGCAAGTCCTGCCAGGAGTCGCCCGAGCCCATGAGAGTAAAGGAGATGTCTTCACGCTTTAGCTTGTGCACCACGACGTCGGCCACCAGCAGGGCAATGTCCACGCCGTCTTGGGGCCCCATAACCCCGATGTAGGCAGCCAGGTGGCGCCTCCCTCGGCGGACCTCTGGTACTTCTTCGTGCGCTTTCAAGCGGTTGGGGTCAGGGCCGGTGCGCACGACGGTCGAGGCTTCGGGCGTGGCGCCGTTCCGCTCCATGTCAACGTTCCGGTAGGAGTCGTTGGTCTCGATGACGTGGTCGGCCGTGGCGATCGTCCGGCGTTCCAGGAAGAGCAGCGCTTTGTGCACCGCCTCGGGCCCGTCGGGGAAGCGCGATTCGTAAAGCTCGGGGCAGAGGTCGTGGTGGTCGAAGACGAAGCGCGAGCCCCAGACGGCCCGGAAGAGGAGGCCGATAGGCCAGAAGATGTCGGGTGGGTTGCACGCCTGAACTGCGTCTATGCGCCCTTTTCGGGCCGCTTGCAACGAGAGCCAGAGCGTGGCAAGGAACGAGTAGACGTACTCGGCGACGAAAGACGCTTTGGAGCCACCGGGGGCGTAGGGGCGGTACTTGTAGAGTTCCACGCCCTCCAAGACGGCCCGGGCCGGGTCGTTCGGGCCTTTCGGGCAGACGACGGCCACTTCGTAGCCTGCCTTCGCGAGCGTCTGGCACTCGAGCCACACGCGGCGGTCGAACGGCACAGGAAGGTTCTGCACGATGATCAGCACCCGGCCGCGCCGCTGACCGGCGGTCCCGCTGGTGCCGCCGGCCTTCAGCGTTGGCAGCATACGACTGGAGGAGCGGGTGCGCTCTCCGTAAGATACGTGCGGCCCCCTCGGCGAGGGCATTATGGGCGTTTTGTGATCCCGGCGCTACCCGTACGCTGCCAGTAGTACGGGTACGGTCGTATCATGCGGGTTGTGCGGGGCTCTCACCAAGGATGTCATGCCCGCTAATCGCCTCGCGGCCAGGTTCCTACATGGACCGGCTGTCGGGACCGATGACCTTTCCGCACCCGGATAGGAGCGTCAGGTGAGCGTACCTACCAACGAGGCGTTCCGAAACTGTCTCTGGTGTGACCTCTCCGGCGGATCGTTGGAGGGGTCGCCGGCTGAGCAGTCGGGCGCCTCGCCTGGTGCGGCCTCGGCCGGTGCGCCCGCGGCTGGCGGGCTCCCGAGCGGGCCCTCGGCCGGTGCGCCCGCGGGCAATGCCTCGGGCGGCGCCTCACCTGGTGCGGCCTCGGGTGGGGTGGGAGCTAAAGGGATCGCGGGCGGCAGGTCAGCTGCCGGCGCCGGCGGGTCGGTCAGCGGCGCGAGCGGGTCAGGCGCCGGCGGGTCGGCTACGGACGCGTCGGCTACGGACGCGTCGGCTACGGACGCGTCGGCTACGGACGCGTCGGCTAC
>JAJZYO010000213.1 GCA_021798075.1 Actinomycetes bacterium | reverse complement strand
CGCCTACTTCTACGACCGCATGACCACCGCCGTCGGCGCAGAGGCGGCCGGCTCGCACTTCATCGCCATCACCGATCCCGGCTCTCCCCTCGAGGCCCTGGCGAAGCGACAGGGGTACCGGGCGGTGTTCTTCGGCGTGCCCTCGATCGGCGGTCGCTACTCAGCGCTGTCGGACTTCGGCATGGTGCCCGGCGCGGCCTGCGGCGTCGACGTCGGGCGGCTGTTCTCCTCGGCCGAGAAGATGGCACACGCCTGTGCCCCCTCGGTGCCGGCCGCCCACAACCCCGGCCTCGCGCTCGGGGCGGTCATCGGCACCTGCGTCAACGCCGGACGTGACAAGGTCACCCTCCTCACCTCCCCCGCAGTCGCCCACCTGGGGTCCTGGCTCGAGCAGCTCCTGGCCGAATCGACCGGCAAGCAGGGCAAAGGCGTGGTGCCGGTCGACAGCGAGCCGCTTGGTGAGCCGTCGGTCTATGGAGCCGACCGGCTCTTCTGCTCCATCACGCTCGGCGGCGACGACGACGCCGAACAAGCAGCCAAGATCACGGCGCTCGAAGCGGCCGGCCATCCCGTGGTACGCATCGAGCTGTCCGACCTCTACGACCTCGGCGGGGAGCTGTTCCGATGGGAGTTCGCCACCGCGGTGGCCGGCTCGATCATCGGCATCGACCCCTTCGACCAGCCCGACGTCGAAGAGGCCAAGGTCCTCGCCCGCCAGCTCACCGACCGCTACGACCAGGAGGGCTCCCTGCCCGAGTTTTCCCCACTGTGGGAAGGCGAAACAATCAGGCTCTACGCCGACGATCCCAACGCCGCAGCGCTCTCCGACGCGGCCGGCGGCCGCGTGGACCTGGCCGGCTACCTCCGTATGCACCTGGGACGCGCCGGGGCCGGGGACTACGTGGCGCTGCTCGCCTACGTGCAGATGGCCCCCGCCCACGAGGCCGTCCTCACCGAGATGAGGACGCTCATCAGAGACACCCTCCGGGTGGCCACCTGCGTCGGGTTCGGGCCCCGTTTCCAGCACTCCACCGGACAGACCTACAAGGGCGGCCCCAACACCGGGGTGTTCATACAGATCACCTGCGATGACACCATCAAACTGGCCGTGCCCGGGCACCGCTACAGCTTCGGGGTGGTCAAAGAAGCGGAGGCCCGAAGCGACCTCGACGCGCTCGCCGCACGCGGGCGGCGCGCCCTGCGGGCCCATCTCGGCGCCGACGTCACCGCTGGACTGGAGCAGCTTCGCGCCGCGCTCGCCGAGGCCGTCGTGGTGACCAGCGGCCGGCAATGAGCAAGCCTCGGGTCGTCATAGTCGGTACCGGCTTGGGTGGGCTCGCAGCCGCGCGCCGGCTACGAGGAGCCGAGGTCGAGGTGGCCATCATCGACCGTCACCACCACCACCTGTTCCAGCCTCTGCTCTATGAGGTGGCCACGGCCATCCTCTCCCCCTGCCAGATCGCCCCGCCGATCCGCTCCATCCGGAGAGACCGGCGCGAGGCTACGGCCATGGTCGGCGACGTCTACTCCATCGGTATCGACCGCTCGAGCATGGTGCTGGCCGCGGCTGATGGCAGCTGACGAGAGTGGGCTTCGACGCCCATGGACATGAAGGGCCGCACCGGCACAAGCCACCCAAGACGACTACGGGTGCTCCATTTACCCCCTGATGGGCGCGTTGAGGGATGGGGCGGTCTGCGAGACACTCACGTTGGCGCGTGACGACGACCCACCGGGCACGATGGGCGCGGGGACAAAGGGGGATGGCACGGTGAGCCGAGCGTCTGACAGCCCCTACGCCAACAAGGCGGCCGACGGGGCCCCCGCGAGCGACGGCACGGGCTCTTGGGCCACCGACGAGGATGCCTCGGGCAGGCGCCAGATCACCAGCATCGAGGGCATCCCGGCCCTGTCGCTCGATGCCATCAGCTCGGTGGCCTACGGGCCCGAAGCCATGCTGGTTGTGCTGGCCACCGCCGGCGCAGGGGCGCTGGCGAAGATCGAGCCGATCACGATCGCCATCGTCGTCCTTCTGGCCATCTTGGTGTTCTCCTATCGCCAGGTCATCGAGGCATACCCGGACGGCGGCGGCAGCTATGCCGTCTCCAAAGCGAATCTCGGGCCCCGTGCAAGCCACCTCGCCGCGGCGTGCCTAGTCGTCGACTACGTCCTGACCGTGGCCGTGTCCATCGCCGCTGGGGTCGCAGCGCTGGTCTCTGCGTTTCCCAGCCTCGGCCCCGACGTCCTCCCCATCTCGGTTGGCATCCTGGTGCTGCTGACGGCGCTCAATCTGCGGGGCATCGCCACGAGTGCCAGGACCTTCCTGTTGCCCACTGCGGTCTTCGTTATTGGTATCTACGTCGTGATCGTGTCTGGAATAGCTCGGTCGCATCCCGCCGCGCATGCCGGCTACCACCCGGTGGTCGTTCCCAGGGTCGCCGCCACGGTCGGGGTGTTCCTCTTGCTCCAAGCCTTTGCCAACGGCTGCAGCGCGCTCACCGGGATCGAGGCCATCGCCAACGACGTTCCGGCATTTCGCGCTCCGAAGGCTCGCAGGGCCATGCGCACCGAAGCTCTCCTCGGCGGCATCCTCGGCAGCATGCTGCTGGGCCTGGCATTCCTCACGGTCCGGTTCCACATCGGTCCCGTCGCCAGCCAGACGGTGCTCAGCCAGATCACCAGAGCATCCGTCGGGCGAGGCCCGCTCTACTACGTCATCGATCTCTCCACCACGGTAATCTTGGCATTGGCGGCCAATACCTCCTTCGGTGGGCTCCCGGTGTTGGCCAGCCTGCTCGCCCGCGACAACCTTGTCCCTCACGTCTTCGGGCTCCGTGCAGAGCGCCCGGTCTACCGCTATGGAGTCGTGGTGCTCGCAGTACTGGCCGGCCTGCTCCTGATCGCGGTCGACGCCAACACCAATGCGCTCATTCCGCTCTACGCCATTGGAGTGTTCACGGGGTTCACGCTCGCGCAGAGCGGCCTCGTCCGTCACTGGGCAGCCACGAGATCCAATCGGTGGCGGGCTCGGGCGGCGTTGAACGGCACCGGCGCAATCATGACCGCGGTTGCCACGATCATCTTTCTCGTGACCAAGTTCTCGTCGGGGGCATGGGTGGTGGCCATCGCCATCCCTGCGCTCATCCTCCTTTTCTCACGGATCTCCAAGTACTACGCCGATGCTGAAAGGGAGCTGAGCCTGGGCTCTCTCGCCAACAAGCCGGCGGTCCACAAGAGCCTGGTAATCGTCACGGTCACCAGTGTGTCCCGCATGACCCAGGCCTCCTTGAGTTCCGCCCGCTCACTCAGCGACGACGTGGTGGCCGTGAGCGTCCAGTTCGATGAGCAGCGAGCCGCGACCCTACGCGCGGACTGGGATCGCTGGGATCCCGGCGTCGACTTGGTAATCCTCCGTGCGACCAGTCATTCCATTGCGAAGCCGGTGCTCCAGTTCCTCGGTTTGCCCGAGATCCGGGAACGCGGCCGCGTACTGGTCCTGATCCCCGAGGTGGAACCCCACAAGTGGCGGCACCGGCTGTTGCAGAACCAGCGCGACGTGATCCTCGCCAACGTCTTGCACAGGCGCACCGAAGTGATCGTTGCCAAAGTGCCGTTCCGACTGCGCCAGGACTGAATGTCGCCCGAAATCCCAAGAGCTGGAAGTGGGGTCAAGCTGGGTCATGCTGATCGCCCCAGAGGCGCCCTTCTCCTTCGCTCACCCAGACCATGGCTAGGCGCGCCGCGGCCGACCCGGCGGCACTGGCTGCCACGAACCGCGCAAGCTGCCGGGGCACGGACCGCCCCGGCAGCCAGTCCGAGCTATCGCGCGGTCATTCATCGACGCCGAGCCGGAGCGCTTCGTCGGGGTCGCGGACGAGGATGGCGAGCCCGAGCAGGATGGCGGCGAGGATCACCCTCAGGCAAAGGACCTCGGTTCGCTTGGTCCGCGCGATTCGCGCCAGGCCGACAGTGGCATGCCGTTGACGATCGCCTCGACGCCGGTGATCCCCAACACATCCAGAGGAAAGGCCTCAAGGCGGCAAGATGCCAATAGCGGAAGGCGCCCCGGAGCCCCAGAGAGCGCCCCCGTTGCGCCACGTGGAGATCGAGGGGGTCCCGAGCCCGACGGCGATGAGGGTCAACAAATCCACGACGCCACGACGAAAGGGCGCTCCAGACGAGAAGGCACGGGCGGCGTCACCCAGGCCCGGAGGTTACATATAGCGATGACGTCCAGCGTGGCGCGAAGAGATCGGAAGGTTCGAGGGCCTCCCGGCCCGCCTCCCTCGGCTCGCCCATCGGTCGCCTACGGGTCCGGGCCATCCTCTTGGTAGGTGGGGTCGACGCTCGGCGACGCGGGAGGCCGTGTGCGAACCCGCTAGTGAACAGGCCGCCAGCGGCGCCCGAGCGCAGGCAGCTGGCCGTGGCGAGGGGGCGGATGACCATGAGCGCGCCGAGCAGCGGTAGGCCAAGTTGGTCGACAAAGGCGAACTGGGCTACGTCCTTGCCGTTGCCGAGGACCTCGGGGTAAACAACTGCGACACAGCCGATAGCGCTGAACACAACGGTGGTCGAGATCACAAAGCGCCACCCTTGCGGCGTGTGCCCCTTGGCCCAGGCGATCAGGCGGATATAGCCGACCCCGACCACACCGGCGAGAGGTCCCACGAGCACCGCCCAGACCACCTGGGGGGCCGA
>JAJZYO010000212.1 GCA_021798075.1 Actinomycetes bacterium | reverse complement strand
CTGGCACGGGGCAACCTGGCACGGGGCCTCCTGGCACGGGGCCTCCTGGCACGGGGCCTCCTGGCACGGGGCCTCCTGGCACGGGGCCTCCTGGCACGGGGCCTCCTGGCACGGGGCCACAAGCTCGTTTAGAGCGCGACGGGACCGCCGGCGGGGACTTGTCTCCCTCGCCGGACGGCCAGCGCGAGCGCGGCCGAGGCAAAGGCAATGATCGCCGAGACGACTAGGGCTGTGTGCAGGCCTGACATAAACGCCAGGTGACTGCCGGTGCTGATCGCCACCTGCAGCTTGGTGGGCACGTGCGCAAGTGTTGGGGCGAGCCCTTGTCCTACGAGCTCAGCTGCCCCTGCCGCCTTGAGCTGGTGGGCGATGGTGGCAGGCGCGCCGGCACCGACCAGCTTGCGTACTAGCGAGGCACTTACCTGAGTCGTCAGGACTGAGCCGAGGATGGCGGTCCCCATGACGCCACCTAGCTGGGTCGCCGTCGACTGGATGCCACCGGCAACGCCGGCGTCGCTTACCGGCGCATTGCCAACGATCGCCTCGGAGCTCGCAGTGATCATCAGGCCGATCCCGACGCCGATGCAGACAAAGGGCGGCCACAGGGTGCTGTACCCCGACTCCGCATGCACCCCGGTCATCCAAAGGAGGCCGGCTCCGATCACTGCCAGACCTGCCGCCATCGTCAACCTCGGCCCGAGCTTTTGGGTGAGAACGCCCCCGATCGGGGCGGCCAGCATCATGGTGGCGCTGAGCGGCAGCATCCGCACCCCAGCTTGTACGGCACTGTAGCCGTGCACGTTTTCCAGGTAGAGGGTGAGGAAGAAGAGGACGCCGAAGAGGGACAAGAACCCGACCAGCACGACCACTGTCGAGATCGAGAGGGAGCGGTTCGCGAACAGCCTCATGGGCAGGAGCGGCATGCGGGTTCGCACTTCGACAAGGGCGAAGACGGCCAGGAGGACCACTCCGCCAGCCAGGAACCCGACCGTCCTAGCACTCCCCCACCCCCACGTCTCGGCCTTAATGAAGCCGAACACGATGAGGAACAGCCCTGCTGCCAACAACGCCACACCGGGGAAGTCGAAACGCTCGGGCCGCTCGTCACGGCTCTCAGCCAGGACGGGGACGCCAACTAGAAGCGCCACCGCAGCCACCGGGAGGTTGAGGTAAAAGACGGACTCCCAGCTCACGTGCTGCACCAGGAGACCTCCCACGATCGGCCCGAGGGCGACCGAGATGGCTGAGGACCCCCCCCATATCCCGACGGCCATATTGAGCTTCTCGGGAGGGAAGGTGGCTCGAAGGATCGCCAGGGTGTTGGGCATGAGGAGCGCACCGAAAGCACCCTGTACGGCCCTGAACGCGATCACAGCACCGATCGACCCGACGATGTCGCCACCGAGGAGGCCGACGGCTAGGGACGACAGGGCGAAGCCCACGACGCCTGTCAGGAACATCGCCCGCCTCCCGAAGCGGTCCCCGAGCTTGCCACCAAAGATCAGCCCGACGGCGAGCACGAGGAGGTACGCATTGGTGACCCACTGCAGCTGGGCAAGAGAGGTGTGCAGTTCGCGCCCGATCACGGGGTTCGCGATAGCCACCACGGTGCCGTCGAGGCCGACCATGATGAGGCCGAAAGCCACGCTGGCGAGGGTCCACCACGGGTGGCCCCGCCGCCCTTGCGCAGGCTCGGCGCTCCTCGTCGGGACCGCGGGCCCGTAACTTGGCGCGACCTTCTCCATGTGCTGGCCCTCCTTGGGGAAAAATCAGACGACGTTGCCCCATAGCTTAGTCAGGGACCGGACAAGAGTGTCCATTCGGACAGGGATCTTCCACTTTTGCTAACCTGACCGTGTGACCAGCAACGTTGCCGGCTCCCGGGGCGCCCCTGACGTCCCCGGATCTGTCGCGGGCTCTTCTCCTGGGGTGCGAAGCGACGTCCAACGCAACCGCGAGGCGCTCCTGGAGGCGGCCCGCGAGCTGTTCGCCGCCCGCAGCGACGTCCCGATATACGAGGTGGCAAGGCGGGCCGGCGTTGGCCAGGCCACCCTCTACCGTCACTTCCCCGACCGTCGGGCGCTCGTAGCCGCCGTCGCCGAGGAGACATTCGCCGCCTTCGAGCACGAGGCGAGAACCCTGCCGACAGGAGCGGACGGCCTCAGGGCCGTCCTGTTCCTAGCCGCAGCATCGATCGCCCGTTCAGGAGCCTTCACCGAGGTGCTCATGAGCGAAGAAAAGACCCGTGGCCGGCCGGCGCCCGGGTCGCTCCTCCACAACTTGGTGGAGCGCCTGCTTACCATCATCGGCGGTCCTCTCGAGCAGGCCAGATCCGCCGGCGCGATCTCGGGGGACTTCCAACAAGACGACGTCATCTTGGTTCTGGCGATGGTCAAGGGGGCGCTCGAGTCGGCCGGCCCCGACCCTCTGGAACGCAGCGCCGTGGCCGAGCGCGCCGTACGCCTGGCGCTCTATGGTTTGTTCACCCGCGGCGGTACGGATGGCAAAAGCGAGTTGACGTGAAGCCTTGGCGACGCGGGAGTTGCCGGCGCGCGACGTAGTCGAGCTCGAGGGCCACATCTTCGACTCTCTTTTTTGTGCGTTCCCAGCGCGACGGGTGTTCCCCGAGGGTTTCTACTCGACCAGCCTGGCCACCTCGGTTCTCGCGCTGGACGTGGAGCAAGGCGCTTCATAGGCCAACCGTGGGCTGGCGAAGCTCGCCCCGAGGCAGCCGGGAGCGCCGACCTGAAGGATCGCTCAGCAAAGGTTCACCTGTGACGCGCAGAGTTCACGGCTGCGTCGCCAGCCGGAAAACCTACGGTAAATCGGCTTTGTTAGCTTTCCCGGCGGCGCTCGCCAGAGGGCGCTACGCAACTCAGCCCTCAGCTACCAAAACAGGAGAGATGATGACAAACCGCCTCCTTAGGCGTGAAGACGAGCTACTCAAAAGCGCCGGCCGCAAGGCGCCGTGGTCGCTGCCCCTGCAATGCGGCGCGGTCACGGCAGGTGCCGCAGCCCTCTTGCTGGCTGCGGCCACGAGCGCCCAGGCCGCACCTCTCAGACAGAGCCGGACCGAAGCGGCGAGCCCTGTCGCCGTGCAACTCTGGGAGTCCCACAACGGTGGTCCTGTCGGGGGGGCCATGACTGCTCTCGTGGACAAGTTCGACGCCACGCATCCCGGCGTCAAGGTGACCATCGTCGTGACCAAGGCTTCGACGAAGCTGCAGGCCGCACTGCCGGCCGGCGACGCGCCCGTCCTGGCGGAGATCAGCCACTACGACGGGATCTACGTAAAAGCGGGCGCCCTCGTGTCTTGGAACTCTTTCATGAAGGGCAGCAGCGTCGTCAACGCGAACACCATCCTCCCGGCGGTCTGGGCAAACGGGGAAGTCAACGGCCAGCACTACCGGCTGCAGGCAGATCTCAAGGTCTCCGAAGTGTTCTACAACGAGGACCTCTTTAAGAAGGCCGGCATCACCTCGCCGCCGGCTACATGGCCCGCGCTGGCCACCGACGCGGCCAAGCTGAAGCGGCTCGGGGTGATCCCGATCGGCTGGAAGGACTCCTCCGCTCACATCCTTCCGGCGATCATGAGCAACGGCGGTACCCTCTTGCAGGGGAGCAACAGTGTTGGCCATGCGGTCGACTTCGAGAGCCCGGCTGCGAAGGCCACCTTCACGTACTTCCGTTCCCTCTACGGGGCCAACGAGCTCCAGTTCCACCACGGCACGACACTTCGCGAGGACCTGGCCGCGGGCAAGATGGCCATGATCGACGGGACCTCTGCTGGCTACGCCAAGGTCCTCGACGCTGTGTCGGGCAAGTTCTCCGTCGGCGCGTTCGTCGAGCCGGCGGGCTCGACTGGCCACGCGGCCAACGTCGCCCAAGGGCTGGGCTTCGTGCTGCCCAAAGGCCACACCCATGCCCAAGACGAGGCCGCTTGGACCTTCGTCCAGTGGTGGTTCGAGCCGGCCCAGCAGGCACTGTGGGCGGAGAGGACGGGCTTCGACCCAGAGACGAAGGCAGGCATCGCTGCTATACCGGCGACGTACCTAGCCGCGCACCCGGGCCTGAGGGCGTCCATCGCAGCAGCCGAGTCGCCCTACACCGTCCCGCGGCCGGTGAGCGACAGCTACAACGAGGTCCAGGCGTCCATTGACGCCGAGTTCTTCAACGCTGTCACCGGCAAACAAACGGTGACATCTGCCCTCGCCACACTGCAAAAGCAGGGTGACTCCTACATGACGGGCGCGAGCGAGCTCTGATTTGTCGCCTACAACCGAGGTCGCCATCAGCGAAGCGCCCAACGAACTACACGCTCCTGTCTATCGCCACCGCGACATCCGCGGTGGCGGTGCCCGTGCGGCTGTCTTCGGGGTCAGCGATGGCCTTGTCTCCAATGCATCTTTGGTGTTCGGCATGGAAGGCGCCCATCCTGCCGCCGCCGCAGTCCGCTTGGCCGGGATCGCAGGCCTCCTCGGAGGGGCGCTCTCAATGGCCGCAGGCGAGCTCATCTCGATGCGCGCGCAAGCCGAGCTTCTCGAGAGGGAGCTCGAGATCGAGCGCACGGAGATCGCGCGCCATCCCGAAGGGGAGCGTCAGGAGCTCGTCATGATCTATGAGCGCCGGGGGGTTACGCCCGAGGTCGCCCGCGTGCTGGCCGCCGAAATGATGGCGACGCCAGAGCGAGCCCTTGACACCCATGCGCGGGAGGAGCTCGGGATCGACCCCGACGAGCTC
>JAJZYO010000211.1 GCA_021798075.1 Actinomycetes bacterium | reverse complement strand
GCACAAGGTCCTCCTCCCCGGATCGAGCGTCCTGGCCAGGGTGGTCACCTCGGTACGCGAGGCCTCGGCTGGCCGGCTCTGGCAGGCGTTGGGCGCTCGGGCGAGCACGGCCGGCGCCGCTGGCCTGGAGCGGATGCTCGAGGTGGAGGCCGGCTCACGGGTCTCTACGCTCGAGCGCCTGCGGCGGGCTCCCACCCGGCTCAGCTCGCCGGCCATGGTCGCCGCCTTGGAGCGCCTGCTCGAGATCAGGGGCCTGGGAGCCTCCGAAGTCGACCTGTCGGAGCTCCCGGTCGGGCGGGTGAACGAGCTGGCCCGCTACGGCATGGCCGCCAAGGCCCAGACCATCTCTCGCCTCTCGCCAGACCGGCGGGCTGCGACCTTGCTGGCGGTGGCCAAGCACCTCGAGACGGTGGCCAACGACGACGCGCTCGACCTCTTCGACGGCCTGGCGGCCCAGCTGATCGCGCGTTCCGCGAAGGCGGGAGACAGAGAGCGCCTCGGCCAGCTTCCCCGTTTGGCCGAGGCTTCCGCCCAGCTAGCGGTGGCCATGGGCGTGCTCCTTCAAGCCGACGAGGACCTGACGCTTCGACAGCTGTGGACGGCCATCGAGTCCCACGTCCCCCGCTCGGAGCTGGAGACGGCGGCCAGGGCCGTGGAGGGCCTTGCTCACCAGGTCGACGCCGACGACGCGCTGCGCACCCAGCTGGTCGATCGCTACCTCACCGCCAGGCGGTTCCTGCCGCTGCTCGCCGAGGTGATCTGCTTCGCCGGGGGCCGCCCGGCCCTGGAGGCGTTGGCGTCTTTGTCGAAGCTGTGGGGCCGCAAGAAGGTGGCGCCCTCCGAGGTCGTCGCCGGTGTGATCACCCCTTCGTGGAGGCGCCTGGTGCTCGCGGAACCCGACCAGGTCGACCGACGGGCCTACACCCTGTGCGTGACCGAGGCCCTCCACCGGGGTCTGCGTCGCCGGGACCTGTTCTGCCCGGCCAGCTCCCGCTGGGCCGACCCGACGGCCTGCCTCCTCGACGGTGAGCGCTGGGCGGCCATGCGCCCAGAGCTGCTCGAAGGGCTCAGCTTGGACCCAGACCCCTCCCGCCACCTGGAGACACTGGGCGTCAAGCTGGACCAGGCCTACCGGGCCGTGGCCGCCGGGGTATCGGGCAACGCCTCGCTCAACCTGGACGACCAGGGCCGTCCCCATCTCTCGCCCGACGAGGCCATGCCTACGTCTCCCAGTCTGGTCGAGCTGAAGAAAACGGTGGCGGCCATGCTGCCACGGGTCGACTTACCCGAGTTGCTGTTGGAGGTCGACTCTTGGACCGGGTTCACCTCGGCCTTCACCCACGTGGGAAGCGGTGAGACCCGGATGGCCGACCTGCCGGTATCGGTCATCGCAGTGCTGGTGGCTGAGGCCTGCAACGTCGGTCTGGTCCCGGTGACCAGCCCGGGGGTCGCGGCCCTCACCAGGCAGCGGCTGTCGCATGTCGGCCAGAACTACGTGCGAGGCGAGACCATCTCGGCCGCCAACGCCCTGCTTGTCGACCACCAGGTCGGCATCGAGCTGGCCCAGGCATGGGGAGGAGGGCACCTCGCCTCGGCCGACGGGCTCCGCTTCGTAGTGCCGGTACGCACCATCAACGCCGGCCCGAACCCCCGCTACTTCGGCCGGGGACGGGGCGTGACCTGGCTGAACTACCTCTCCGACCAGGTCGCCGGCTTCGCCGAGGTGCTGGTGCCAGGGACGGTGCGCGACTCGCTGTTCGTCCTCGACGGTCTGCTCGACAACGACACCGCGGTGCGCCCCGAGCAGGTCACCACCGACACGGCCAGCTACTCCGACCAGGTCTTCGCGCTGTTCCACCTGCTCGGCTACCAGTTCTCTCCCCGCCTGGCCGACCTTGCCGACCAGCGGTTCTGGCGCCTGGAGCGTGGGGCGGACTACGGGGCGCTCAACGAGGTGTCCCGCAACTACGTCAACGCCTCGCTGATCGCCTCGCACTGGGAGGACATCTTGCGCCTGGCGGGGAGCCTGGCCACCCGGGCGGTGCGCGCCAGTGACATCCTGCGGGTCACCCAAGGCGCTGGCAGGCCTAGCGCGCTCGGCCGGGCCCTGGCCGAGTACGGGCGTATCCCCAAGACCTTCCACCTGCTCACCTGGCTGGACGACCCCTCCTACCGGCGCGGGGTCGGAGGCCAGCTGAGTTTGCAGGAGTCCCGCCACCGCCTGGCCCGCAAGATCTTCTACGGGCATCGTGGCGAGCTCCGCCAGGCCTACCGGGAGGGCCAGGAGGACCAGCTCGGCGCCCTCGGCCTGGTCCTCAACGCCGTGGTGCTGTGGAACACCCGCTACATGGACGCGGCGCTGGGCCAGCTTCGGGCCTTGGGACAGCCGGTGGCCGACGAGGACGTGGCCCGCCTGTCCCCGCTCGGCGACAGGCACCTCAACGTGCTCGGCCACTACTCCTTCACCCCACTCACTGATGGCCCGATGCTGCGACCGATGCGAGACCCCGGCGCCGGGGGCGACGAAGAAGTTGAGTGAGCTACTCGTCGACCGGCAGGGCGTCGATGGCCCGCTGGCGGTCGGCGGCAGAGGGCAAGGCGTAGCGCCGGGTGGTGTCCAGGCGGCGGTGACCCATCAGCTCGGCCACCAGCACCACGTCGGTTCCCTGGCGGACCAGGTTGGTCCCGAAGCTGTGCCTGAGGACATGGGTGCTCAGGCCCTCGATCCCAGCCTGCTCGCCCAACGTGGTGACGACCTGGGCCACGCTGCGCGCCGAGAGCCGCCCTCCTCGGCGGTTCAACAACAGGGCCGTCGTCGCCTCGACACCGCGCCAGCCTCGGCGCTCCTTGACCCAGTCAGCGACCGCGCCCCTGGCGCTCGCGTGCAGGGGCACCTCCCGGTAGGCGTCCCCCTTGCCCTGGCGCACGATCACCTTGCCCTTGCGGGCCGTGGTGACGACGTCGTCGGTGTCGAGGGCGGCGACCTCCGCCACCCGCAGGCCGGCATAGAACCCGAGCAGCCCGATCGCTCGGTCGCGGGTCGAGGCGACCTGTTCGACGGCCCGGAGGAAGCGGCGCTGCTCGGCTGGCTCCAGAGCCCGGGGCGCGGCCTGGGGCAGGGCCTCCCGGCGTACCTTGGCTGGCCCGAGCCCGACCTGGTCATAGAAGTGGTCGACCGCCGCCAGGACGGCGTTCACGCTGGCCGGAGCGTGGCGTCCGGCCTTCAAGTGCGCCTTGTAGTCCCGCACCGCGAAGTCACGGGCGTAAGGGTCCATGAGCGGGTCGACGCCGCCGGTATCCGCGCCGGCAAGCCACTCCAAGAAGCCGCCCACCCTTGTGGCGTAGGCCCGCCGGGTGTTCGCCGACAGAGGAGCCCGTTTCAACGCGGCGGCGTAGCTTTCCTCGGCCGCATGCAGGCTCGAGGGGACCCCGCTGGGTGCCCTCGATGTCGGCTGCCTCATCCCGCCTCCCGTTATCAGAAGTCGATCCGGGGGCCTGCAGATGGCTCCAGACCCCGGTATCAGAAGCAGCGTAGCCGCTCAACCTCTGATACTGGCTCTTATCAGAAGCTGAGCAGCGACAGGTGGCCCAGCGAATGCCGTATGCTGTACGGCATGGCGACATCAGCGAGGCTAGAGATGCGTGTCCCCCCCGACCGGGCCGAGTTGATCCGCCGAGCGGCAGCAGCCCGTGGAGAGTCGGTAACCGGGTTCGTCTTACAGGCAGCTACCAGGGCAGCCGAGGAGGAGTTGGCCATAGCACGCGAGACGCTGGTGCCCTCGGAGTTCTTCGACGACCTCCTCAGGGCGTTGGACGCCACGGAGCAGGTGCCAGGCGAGCTTGCCGATCTGGCGCGCCGTCCACGCTGCTTCGAGCGGGGGTGAGCCGCTACCGCTCCGAGCACCTCTCAGCCGACCATGACCTCGACGGCTTCGACAGCGGCGCCGTGGACCTCGACGACTGGCTGCGACGCTTCGCCCGTCACGCCGAGGCGGCCAACACCGGGCGGAGCTTCGTGTGGGTCCGGGCGGGGTCCAAAGCGGTCGTTGCCTACTTCACCCTGGCCGCCCACCTGGTGCGACGAGCCGACGTGCCCAAAGGGATCGGACACGGGTCGCCAGACGCCATCCCCGCAGTCCTGCTGGCCCGCCTCGCGCTGGATCGTTCCCTCCAGGGCCAAGGATTGGGTGCTCAGCTGCTCCTCGACGCGCTGGAGAGAACCGTGGATGCCTCGGCCCGCGCCGCCGCACGCCTTGTTGTCGTAGACGCCATCGACGACGAGGCGGCCCGCTTCTACCGCCGCTTCGGCTTCCGACCGTGTCCAGATCCTCACCGGTTGGTGCGAAAGACAAGTGAGGTGGCCACCGCTCTTGGCACTAGGTGATCTGGCCGTTGACACCCGCCACGCCCGCTAACGCTCACTCTCAAAGGGAGCCGCACCCTAATCATTTCCCGAGAAGCTCCCACCTTCAGGGCTGGAAGAGGGCCGTGGATGGCAGTCACGCCACGCCCTTTCGTTGCTGCTCGAGTCGCTCGGCAATCCACACCTTGATGATCGACTGGCGCGTCACCCCGAGGCGCTTGGCCTCCAGGTCGAGTGCCTCGATCATCCACGTCGGGAAGTCGACGTTCACCCGCCTTTGCTCCAGACCCGGCCGTCGGACAGCGCCAGTGTCGAGGACGCTGCTCACGTCGCCTCCCGCGTCGAAGCGCTCGTCGAACGCCTCAGTCGTCATCTCTTCCATA
>JAJZYO010000210.1 GCA_021798075.1 Actinomycetes bacterium | reverse complement strand
ACATAAGCGGGATTTCCGCGCCCGCACGGCGGCGCATGACGGCCTTTTGGTGGCTGAAGGTGTCGAAGCCGGCCTTGCCGTGGTAGGCGCCCATGCCGCTCGCACCGACCCCCCCGAAGGGGAGCCCACTGACGCCAAGCTGGACGGTGTTGTGGTTGACACAGACGCCGCCAGAGGAGGTCTCGGCCAGAACGCGCTCCTCGAGCTCGGGCTCGCGCGCATAGAGGTAGACGGCGAGGGGCTTGTCGCGTCGGCGGATCTCGCCGAGAACGCTTGCGATGTCGTCGCAGGCGAGCACGGGTAGGACGGGCCCGAAAATCTCCTCTTCCATGACCGGGTCGTCCCAGGACACGCCGGCCAAAACGGTGGGGGAGACGTAGCGTTCGCCAGCAAGGACCTCGCCGCCTGTGACCGTGCGGGCCTTAGTGGCGGCGAGCAGGGTGGCCAGGCGCGCCACGTGCACGTCGTTCACGATGCGCCCGAAGTCGGGGGAAAGGTGAGGGTCATCGCCATAGAAGTGGGCCAGCCAATGATTGATCTCTTCGAGCAGGGCGCTTTCGGCCTCGCGCTCCACGACGACGTAATCGGGTGCGACACAGGTCTGGCCGGCGTTCAAGAACTTCCCCCACACGATCCGCCTAGCCGCGGACCTAACGTCAGCGCTCGCAGCCACGAGGGCGGGGTTCTTGCCTCCGAGCTCGAGGGTCACTGGCGTGAGGTGGCGCGCTGCGGCGGCCATCACGAGGCGCCCTACTCGCCCGCTCCCGGTGAAGAACACGTGGTCCCACGGCTGGTCGAGCAGGCCCTGGGCGACGTCCGGCCCTCCGAGGCAGAACCTGACCGCGTCCTTATCCAGGTACTCTTTGGCCAGGCGGGCGAGCTCGCCTGCCGTGGCGGGTGCCAGTTCCGAGGGCTTGGCGGCGACCGTGTCCCCGGCTGCCAGGGCCGCGGCTAGCGGGAGCACGACGCAGCGGACCGGGTAGTTCCACGGGCCCATCACCAAGACGGTGCCAAGCGGCTCGGGTACGACCTCGGCATGGCTCGGCCACAGCTGCCAGGGCACCCGTACCTGCCTCGGCGCGGCCCAACGGGCAAGGTCGCGTGCCATCGCCTCGATCTCCCTCCTTACGGCGGCAACGTCGGTGAGCCACGCCTCAGTGACCGGCTTCCCCATGTCCTCGGCCATCGCCTCGACCAGGCTGCTGGCGCCTTCGCGCAGCAACGTCGTGACTGCGCTCAGCTGTTCGCGTCGCCAAGCCAGCGGGCGGGTGATGCCCGTAGCGAAGGCGGCCCTTAGCTCCCCAGCCAGTGCCTGGAATGAGCCAAGCTCGGCGGTTGCCGGCGGGGCGGTTGCCGGCGGGGCGGTTGCCGGCGGGGCGGTGGACCTGTCGCCTAGCACGTCAGCTCGGCCGTCCAGTGGCGCGTGCGCTGGTCCGTCGATTGAGCCGCCCATCCGGGTCGCCGTAGCGCCAGCCGCACCTCGCCCACCGAGCGTGGTTTGACGTCCATGCAGGTGCCGATTGCCTTGACCTGCTGGCGCCCACGCTTTGGGCGCCGGCAGGTCAGTGACGGATACCCAGTTCGTCGATGCGGGTGCGCATCGAGGCCTCGTCGCGCTCGAAGACCCGTGCGAGGGCGCGCACGTCCTCTGCGCGGATCG
Source organism: Actinomycetes bacterium (assembly GCA_021798075.1). The sequence continues at coordinate 3,106 of JAJZYO010000210.1, read as the reverse complement.
TTATGAGGCGGCCATTGAAGTCCCCCCGCTGGATCTGTATCTGCCCGATGTACTTCCTGATCACATCGCGCTCGGGCGCCTCGAGGCGCTCGAGGCGCGACAGGTCGATCGTGATCGAACCCGGGGGTGCGGCGGCCACACGGCTCTCAGTCCCGTAGTCGGCCTCAGGCGCCACTTTGGGGAGCAACTGGTCGACCGGTACCCCGTAGAGGTTTGCCAGGCGCTGGAGGCGAAGGACTGAGATGATCCTTTCCCCCCGTTCGTAGGCGCCGAGCACGGACGCTTTGAACTCCCGGTTGGATTGTTCTTCAACCGCTTGCAGGGACAGGCCTTGCTGGCGGCGGATGTTGCGCAACCTCTCGCCCACTTGGCGGGCGTAGGCGGGAGTCATCTCCTCGGCCATGGTCATAGTCGCACTTCCATCTCTTCTAGCCCCACCCGATTGCTCCTGGGCGTCTCATGGTGGGGCTCGGCTGGTACAACACGTAGAGTAGCCAAATCCCGGCTACGCAAAGTAGCGGATCCGGCATGGACACCGCAAAGAGCACTCTAAGCGCTGTGATGACCCCGATCTGCGTTCCCAACTTCCTCGGCGACTATGAAGTGGAGCCCGGTGAGCGCCAGCACGTCGCCCCCTTTTAGAAGCGCTGCCCGGTAGCTGGGCCTCTCGTCGCAGGTGTCCAGCACAACTTGCCATGGGCCTCCCCACTCAGAGCTTGGGAGGCGGAAGTCGAGCGGCTGCTCCCAGGCGTTTAGGGCCAGGTAAAACGACGTGTCAACCGACAGCCGCCCGTGCCTGTCCTGGTCGGGATTGGCGGACCCGTTGAGCAGCACGCCGAGCGACTTGGCATAACCTACACCCCAGTCCTCGTCCGTCATGGGCTCCCCGTCGGGCCGGAACCAGCCGATCTCCACCTTATCTGGGCTGGTCGTGACCTCCCGTAGGGGTCGCCCTTGAGAAAAGCGGCGCCGGCGGAAGACCGGGTGCGCCCTTCGGATGTCGAATGCTGCCCGGGCCCAGTCGAGGAGGTCTTCGTCGACGTGGTCCCAGTCGTACCACGAGATGTCGTTGTCTTGGCAGTACGCATTGTTATTGCCGCCCTGTGTGCGCCCGATCTCGTCACCGCCGAGCAGCATCGGCACCCCGAGCGACAGTGCAAGCGTGGCCAAGAAGTTCCGGGCTTGGCGTTTGCGGAGAGCAAGGACCGCTTGGTCGTCGGTCGGCCCCTCGGAGCCGCAGTTCCATGAGCGGTTGTCGTCTGTGCCGTCGGTATTGGCATTCCCGTTGGCCTCGTTGTGCTTCGTGTTGTAGCTGACCAGGTCGGCGAGCGTGAAGCCGTCATGCGCCGTCACGAAATTGACGCTTGCCCACGGCCGTCGTCCCGTCGCCTCGTAGAGGTCGGAACTGCCAGTCAGGCGGTGTGCCAGTTCTCCGATCGAGGTGCTCTGCTGGCGCCAGTAGTCCCGTACTGAATCGCGGTAACGACCGTTCCATTCGGACCACAAGACTGGGAAGTTCCCCACCTGGTAGCCGCCGCTGCCAAGGTCCCAGGGTTCGGCTATGAGCTTTATTTGGCTTATCACGGGGTCTTGGTGGATCAGGTCGAAAAACGCCGAGAGCCTGTCAACCTCGTGGAACTGGCGGGCGAGGCTGGCAGCGAGATCGAAACGGAACCCGTCGACGTGCATCTCGAGCACCCAGTAGCGCAGCGAGTCCATGAGGAGTTGAAGCGTTTGGGGGTTGCTAACATTTAGCGTGTTGCCCGTGCCGGTGGTGTCGGTGTAAAACCGCGGCGAAGCTCCGTCCAGACGGTAGTAGGCCGGGTTGTCAAGGCCGCGGAAAGAGAGCGTCGGGCCGAAGCGGTTGCCCTCTGCCGTGTGGTTGTAGACGACGTCGAGTATTACTTCGATGCCAGCTGCGTGCAGCGCTCGCACCATTGCCTTGAACTCGCTTACGACTCGCTGGCCGGGACGTGAGGAGTACTCGTTATGGGGAGCGAAAAAGCCGATCGAGTTATACCCCCAGTAATTGCGCAGCCCTCTTTTTGCCAGCTCGTGGTCGTGCACGAACTGGTGCACAGGCATCAACTCGACAGCTGTCACGCCTAAGCGCCGGAAATGTTCCACCATTTCGGGGTGGGCCACGCCAGCGTAAGTCCCGCGGAGCGCTGGAGGCACCGCTGGGTGCTTCCATGTGAGGCCGCGCACGTGGGTCTCGTAGATGACGGTGTCGTGCCAAGGGGTGTGCGGGCGGCGGTCGTCTGTCCAGTCGAAGGCGGTGTCCACCACGATGCACTTAGGCATGAAGGGGGCCGAGTCAGAGGCGTCGGCGACGCGGTCGTCTTGCCCGGCGAGCGCGTATCCGTAGACCTCCGGCCCCCAGTGGACCTCGCCAGCTATCGCTTTCGCGTAGGGGTCGAGGAGCAGCTTGTGCGGGTTGGCCCGCAAGCCGCGCTCGGGGTCGTAAGGGCCGTGCACACGGTAGCCGTAGAGCCGACCCGGCTCGACTTGCTCCAGGTACCCGTGCCAGACATATGCATCTACTTCGGGAAGGGCGTAACGGGTCTCGGTCCCGTCCTCGTCGAAGAGGCAGAGCTCAACCATCTCAGCGCTCTCGGAGAAGACGGCGAAGTTTGTCCCCGAACCGTCCCAGGTGGCCCCGAGAGGGTAGGTGTCGCCCGGGCTGACAACCGTGGCGGCTCCGTCGTATAGGCCATAGTCGAATGGCCCGTCGTCGTATGGGCCGGCGTAAGGCATGACTGGAAGGTTAACCTCCGGCCTGGCTCAACTTCGCTCAGGGTGGTGCCGGGGCGTCTCCGGCGCACCCTTCGTGGCATTGCTCCGTGGGGGGGCGCCGGCGCAGGCCAGCCGGCGCAGGCCAGCCTCGGGGGCGAAGTCGTGCTCCAGCATTCCCTGGACGGGGCCACTCCATCGCCCTGCGCCACCGTCGAGCGCCCCCGGGGAAAGGTGGGCACAGACGGCCTGCGGCACGGGGGTGGACCGTGACCGCTGCCCGGAAGGGATCGTGCTGATCGGGCTCAGTTGATCGGGCTCAGTTGATCGGGCTCAGTTGATCGGGCTCAGTTGATCGGGCTCAGTTGATCGG
>JAJZYO010000209.1 GCA_021798075.1 Actinomycetes bacterium | reverse complement strand
ACACTCCATCGCCGACATGAAATGCCGTACCTATCGAGATGGTGCCGCTTGATCTCTCAACCTCGACATACGCAATAGACCCCCTGTAGCGCTCGAAGAACTGCCGCCGATCAGCGCTTGTCTGCATAGGCACGACCTATCTCCTTGGGTGGCGTCCCAGATAGGTGTAGAGGGTCGGACGTAGGAGCCTCAGACTATCGGGCATGCTGTGAGGTCAAGGAGGGTGCATAGCCACCGCGATCGAGGGAAGCGTGACTTGCCCCGGTGCCGGAGGGGGACGAACTGGGGGGCCGAGCGGGTCAGCCGATCGACGCGGACGAACTCGGCGGCGTGGAATCCCTGCATGTCGATGCTCTGGCCGAGAAAGGCGTGCCAGTTCAGGTCGTCCTCCGAGTCAGGGATGAGGATGCCGGGCCGATCCAGGACCACCCTGGCGTAGTGGGACCAGACCGGGTCGAGCCCCGGGCAAGCGGTCGAAACGCATGCCGGGACCACCACGGCATGGCTGGTCTTGGGTGACGGACCCGTCACGGGCCACGATCATGGCAGACCGCGGGGTGAGCTCGCGCGCCGTGGCGTCCCACACGCGACACCACCTTCTCCCATTTGGCCAAGGCGGCAGGCCCAGGCGCGATCCGTGTCGAACCTCGGGTCGGTGGCGGCCAGAGCTGTGGTCGCCGGCTATCCCGGTCAGCGGTAGATCCCCAAACGAGCTTGCACCACGGCTGCACCACAAGCGAAGGTCCGCAGAGGTCAACGAAGGTCACTAAGGGTGAGGGTGAAATGCCCGTTGAGCTGGCCCGTCGTCCAAATGCCGAGGTCACAAGCTTGGCTGTCTCAGCACTGATAATGCTGAGGTCGGTGGTTCGATTCCACCTAGCCCCACGGGCCCACGGGACGGGGCAGACAGGCCGACCAGCCAACCGACATTCGGCGCCCGCGCCCCCCACCAACGGGTCCCGGCTCCACCATCCCGGGGAATGGTGGAGGGCGAGGGCCACCGAACTGCTGGACGTGGTTGCCGGGGGGCCACATTCGTCAGAAGCAGGGGCAATTTTTTCTCCCAGAACTGACGGATGTACCCTTCTCCTAGCCACGTTGACCAGTTCCCTGTCGACGCTCGCCCCGGAGGCATTCGGTGCCGCACCCCCAAGCAAGGGACCCCCTACCCGCGGGTGACATGGGGGCTGGGGTGGGAAGCGCTTATGCAAGACGGCCTGTTGAAGAGGCATGAGAGGGCCGCTACCTGTGAGCCGGCCAGTCCCCGGCGCCCCAAAGGCGCTGGTCGGGTCGAAGTGCGAAGACTTCACCGCCGCCGAAAGCGCTGGTGAGCGCCCTTAGCTCTCGTGCTGGAGGCACCTGCGCGGGTAAGGAGAACGTGTACTGCCTCTTCCTCGAAATGGGCCAACTTGGCCACGTCGATGCGTAGGTCGGCGGCCACGGGCAGGAGGCGGCGGGCAGCCACGGCCAGCAGCGCCCCCACGGCCGGGGCGACCACGTACAGCCAGTAACTGTGGGCAGCCAACGCCACCACGTCGGGCCCGAGACTGCGGGCCGGGTTGGTGCTGGTCCCCGACCAGGGGGCTTCGGCCCACACCATCAGGCAGTACAGCGGCGGGAACACGAGCGGCGTGTGAGCCCGCAGCAGGGGGTGCGCGACCATGGCGAGCACGATCAGGACCATCGCGAAGGTGGTGACCGTTTCGCCACCGAAGGCAACTCCGACGCCGGCGGGGCCAGGAGCGGTTGCGCCGTAGGAGACGCTGGCCCCGCGCTGGCCCCACAGGAGCAGCGGCGCCGCACCGGCCACAGCGCCGGCGCACTGGCTAGCCACGAAGCCGACCAAGGTCCGGCCGGGCAGGGCGCCCTCGGCCCAGAAGGCCAAGCTGACCACGGGGTTGATATGAGCCCCGCTGACCCGCCCCAGAGGGGACAGGGCAATGGTCATGCCGGTGGCCCCGAACAGCCCGCCGGTGAGTGCCCGCCGGGCGGCGGCCGAAGGCAGCAGAGTGGCGACGGGGCTGCCCGGGCTGAAGTCGAGGATTACAAACGACAGGCCCACGGCCACCAGGAGGGCGGTGCCTACGAACTCCGCCAGGCACAGGCGCGCCAGACCGATGAGGTCGGCTGGGTCATCGGCCATCGTGCCATTGTCGCAACCGCTGCCGCTTACCGGCCTTCTCGGCGCTGTCGGATCAGAATCTGGCCGACTCAGACCTCGCGAGCCAGAATGTCGGCCGCCGCTCGCATCTGTCGGGCCAGGTGCTTGCGCGCCTCGGCCTTGGAGGTCTGGCGCATTTCCTCCTTGGCCTCGCGCACGGCGCTGCGGAGCCCTTGGATGGCCTCGTGAGCCTCGGTTGTGGCGGCTTTCACGGCGTCGCGTTCGGCGCCCAGGCGCTGCAACAACTGTGTGAGTTCCGCCCGGGCGAGGTCAGCCCGGGCCACGGTTTCCTCAAGAGGTTCAACCATGCCCACCAGGCTACGGCTGCACCTGGAGCGTGAACGGCCCAAAGGTTCCCGCTATGGCCAAGGTCCAGCCAGCGGGCACTGAGCGTGCTCACCCAGCCCGTCCGCTTCCGGGCGCCTGCGAGGCAAGGAGGGGCTCGGCCGGCTAGCCCTCGGGTGCCTCCGAGGCACGGAGGACGCGCTCGGTGGAGCTGGCGAAGCGGGCGAGCCGTTTCAGCGCATCGACACGCTCGGCCCGCTCGGGTGCCGGCCGGCCCAGGGCGTCGTGGAGCACCTCGATCGTCTTCTCGTAGGTCGACCGGTCAACCGGGTAGGGCGTCCCGTCCTTGCCCCCGTGGGCGAAGGCGAAGCGGGCCGGGTCCCGGGTGCTCGTCGGGGTGCCGTAGATGAGTTCGCCGACGAGGGAGAGGGCCCGCAGGGTCTTGGGGCCGACCCCCTCGGTGCCAAGCAGCGCCTCGAAGTCCTTGGGTGCCTGGTCGTACGTGCGGAGCAGGGTCTTTTGGAGGTAGCGGCGGTCGATGTCGGAGGCGGTGACCTCGTGGCGGTGCGCCATGACGAGATCAGGGGCCCGCTCGAGGGCCTCCAGCACCGGCGCCGGGCCGCCCCGGGCGAGCGCGGCGGCGACATCGCGTGCCTCGGCGCTTTCTTTGGCCACGTAGTTGAGGACCACGCCCCGCTGGTTGTCGCAGACCGCCTCGTGGGGCTCATCGACGAAGTCGGCAACGTGCTCGCCGAGCCAGTGGTAGCGCCGGGCGGTGCCCGTCGACTCGTTCATGCCCTGCTGGACGACGCACCAGTCGCCCGCCGCCGTGAAGACGAGCACATGGTGGTAGAGCTGGTGACCACTTTGGACGGCCGCGTTGTCCACCTTCGCCGCGGTGCGGCTCGCATGGACCAGGCCGGCCGGCTCGAGGCCGAGCCCCTCGCAGGCCGTGGTGATCTCCTCGGGGGTGCGACGAGAGACCCGGCCTTTCCCCCCGGCCGCGTAGAGCCCAAGCTCGGGCCCCATACCACGCAGCGCCTCTTTGACGGCCCCGCAGGTCGTCGTGGTGAGGCCGCTCGAGTGCCAGTCGAAGCCGAGGACGCAGCCGAAGGCCTGGAACCAGAAGGGGTCCGAGAAACGGCGCAGGACCTCGCCGGCACCCTGCTCGGCCACGAGATGGGCGAGGACGAGACGGGAGAGGCGGACCATCCGCTCGAAGAGCCAGCGCGGCGCCCGGCCCGAGTGGAGCGGCAGTTCCGCCGTGCCCGATCGTTGCACGCCGCCCAGCATGCCCCCTGGGACGCCCTTACATGCGGATGCTCGTCCGGCGAGGACGGTGGCTGACGGTTACTCGGCATGCCCGGACGAGGGACAATCTCGTCATGGGCAACCTCAGCTATTCGGAACCGATCGTGATCGGCAGCCAGCCCGTGACCGCGTACGAGATGATCGCCGACATCACGCGAATGGGCGAATGGAGCCGCGTGTGCAAGAAGTGCTGGTGGGACGACGACGCGAGCCAGGGCGCCGGCTCCTGGTTCACCGGCCGCAACGAGATGGCGAGCGGACCTGGGAAACGCGCTCGCAGGTGGTTGCGGCGGACCAAGGCCACGAGTTCGCCTTCATCGTCGGTGGCGACCGGACCCGTTGGGGCTACCGCTTCGAAGCGGTCGACGGTGGCACCAAGGTCACCGGGTCCTGGGAGTTCCTCCCGGGCAACGTCTCGGTCTTCAAGGAGCGCCTCGGGGGCAACGCCGAGGCCGAGATGGCCCCGCTATGCGTGCCACCACAGCTCTGCCCTCCCGGCGGCATCGGCTTCGATCTCGAGGAGGCGGTTCCATTTTGCGGTGCGCTCCGAACGCTGGGTGGAGCCGACCTTCACCTGTCCGGCGCGCCAGCCGACGGCCAGGTCGGCGAGCCAGTAGTCCTCGGTGTCCCCTGAGCGGGCGCTGACGACCGTCGCGTAGCCGCCGGCCTGCGCGGCCTTCAGCACCGCCGCAGAGCGAGACAGGGTCCCTGCCTGGTCTGGCTTCACCAAGACGGCGTTGGCGACGCCCGAGCTCAGCCCCCTTTTCAACCTCTCGAGGTCCGTGGCGAAAAGGTCGTCGCCTATCAGCTGGCGGCCCTGCCCGAGGAGCCGGCTTGCTTCTCCCCAGTTGGGCCAGTCGTCCTCGTGGAGCACGTCCTCCAAGGAAACGACCGGGTAGCGGCTGCACCACTGCGACACCCGCTCCAGCCACTCGGCCGGGCTCAAGCGCTCGTCCTCCAGGGCCAGGTTGTAGGTGCCGTCACCGTAGAACTGGTTGGCCGCCAGGTCGATGGCGATGCC
>JAJZYO010000208.1 GCA_021798075.1 Actinomycetes bacterium | reverse complement strand
TCCTCGTTCCGGATCAGCGGGTCGGCCACTTGGCCCGCTCGTGCCTCCCGCTCGGCAGCTTGGCGGAGCAATGAGACCACCTCTTCGTCCGTGGTCTGCGAGAAGTCCCGGTAGAACTGGCCGACGGCGAAAAACGACCGGGGAGCCTCCAGGCACGCCACCTCGTCGGCTACCTCGGCTATGTCCGCCAGCGAACTTGGCGCAGCTACCGGCACGCCGACGACGACGCGAGTGGCGCCCTTTGCCCGGGCTACCTGGCACGCTGCTCGTGCGGTGGCGCCGGTGGCGATGCCGTCGTCGACTAGCACGACCGTGCGCCCCGTCAGGGACGCCGGCTCACGCCCGTCACGGAAGAACACCGCCAACCTGTCGACCTCCGCCCGCTTCGAGCGCACCAGAGCGGTTATCTCCCCCTGGCTCACACCCGATATGCGCACGACCTCCTCTGAGAAGACGAGCACGCCCCCCTCTCCCACGGCGCCCATAGCTAGCTCTGGTTGGTAGGGCACACCGAGCTTGCGCACGACGAGCACATCGAGGGGCGCCTCGAGGGCGGCGGCGACCTCGAACGCGACCGGCACGCCACCCCTTGGCAGGCCGAGGACGACCGTGTCCTCGCCGGCCAGGTAGCGCAGCTTTTCGGCCAGGCGCCTGCCGGAATCTGCCCGGTCGGCGAACATTGCGGTCATGGCTACCCCTTCAGCACCCCGAGCGGCGGGAGCCAGGCGACCCGGCGGGCCAGTCCGGCGTGCTCGCAAGTAGCGTACTGAGTAGGGCAACGAGCGTGTCCTCCGGTCGGCCCGGCGGGGCGGGAAGCGAAAGGACGCTACGAGGGCCCTCGGCCCACATCAGTGACCTACCCTTGCCAGCACCAAGCCTACCCCGAGGGCGCAGGTCGACCCAGAAAGGGCCATGAGGCTCGCCTCCACCGGTCGCAGAAGGGACTCCCTGGATAGAGCGCGGCGGCTCCCGTCTGTGTAGCTCTTCTCACCCGAGACTTGCACCGCCCGCCGGCGCAGGTCTCGGGCCTCGGTGCTCAAGGTCCGCTGCGCCTTGGAAAGGCCGAAGGCGAACAGCGCCCCGGCCACCGCCGCCGGGCGCACGGTGCCCGCCTGCGCGTAATAGGCAGTGAGCAACGGGAAAGAGCCCCAGGCAATCGCGAACCAGATGTCGTTGTGCAGCCTCCACAACTCCAGGTTGTAGCCGACCACGAGCACCACGCCCAACGCTATGAAGATGGCCAGCCCCCATCCGACCCGGGCGATCCCGAACCCACCGAGGACCACCGCACCTGCTATGGCCGCCGCCGAGACCGCCACGAGCAGGTGCGCCGGTATGGAAGTACCGAGCGGCCGGCCTCGCAGTTCGTCGAGCGCGTGGGCGCCGAGCCCTACGGCGAGGCCGAACGCCAACAGTGTCGCCACGAGACGCCCCACCGAGAGCCGCGGCGCGAGGCCGGCTCCTATCAGCACATAGGAGAGGTGCCAGGCCGTGTACGGCGGGTGCAGCAGGCTGACCCAGTCTTTCCACGGCCCCCGTGCTGGTGTGTACCAGGCGGCTCGTTGCCTGGTCAAGCCTTTGTCCCCCACATGACCACCCCTCCGCCGGCGCTCATCACGCGCCAGCGAACGTCCACGATGCCCGCCCGTCCCCACGCCTCCGCTTGCCACGACAACGGGTAGCGCCGCCAGTGTTCCGATATGGACGGCCCGAGGAAGCGGCCCACCTCGAACCATTCTCTTCCTCCCGCGGCATAGCCGGCGGCCGGTAGCACCAGCCGGGTGTACACGAGCCACAGGGGGCGCCAGAGAGGGCCTGCCGGCACGTGGAACTCGAGGGCCGCCACCACCCCTCCCGGCTTCACCACCCGCGCCAGCTCGGCGACGGTGGCACCCGGGTCGGTCACATAACGCAGCAGGTAGGTGAAGGTGAGTGCGTCGAATGTCCCGTCGGGGAACGGCAGTTGCTCCGCTCGGCCCGCCACGAGCGACACGCGGCGCGAGTGGGCGCTCCTGGCGACGTTCGCGGCCCCGGCGCGCAGCATCTCCAGGGTCAGGTCGAGCCCGGTGATCTTCGCCCCGGTACGGGCGGCGAGCTGCAGCGCCACGCCGGCCGGCCCGGTCGCCACGTCCAGTACCGAGGCCGGCGACGCATCTACGACCGCGTCGACCATCGCCCGCCGCCAGCGCTGGTTTTGGCCGAGGGAAAGCACTTCGGCCAGCTGGTCGTAGCGGGACGGGAGCCCGTCGAAGAGGCGGCGGGCGAACTCGTTGGGGTCGGTCATGGGGGGTCAGAACCTGCCTCGTACGAGGCTAGGGCCTGATGGCCGCCGGTGCTTCGGCCCGACGCCGGCTCCCTGCTCACGGGCCCGGCGGGGCCTGGAGCTGCTCGAGCTCGGAACGGAACGAACCTACGGTCGCCTCGACTACGCGGTCGTGGCCCCATCGGAGCAGTGGGTAACCGACTCGCGCCACCCAGCGCATTGGCCTCTGCAGCATCTCCAGGCTCCATTCCACGTCGGTGACTGTTCCCTCACCGTCGGGGCGCAGGCGCAGGTGGGCGTCGCCGGCTAGGTCCCCGGTCACGTCGGCATCGAGGCGCCGGCCGGGGTCGCACCGGGTCAGCTCCACCTGTACGGCCATCCGGTAGGGGAGGGGCGGGGCCACGACACCCCGCAGGACCGACCCCTCGCGCAAGCCCTCACCTTCGGTTCGGAAGCTACCGAGCCACCCCCACCATCGCTCGAACTGATCGAACTGCTCGATCCTCGACCAGAGCACGACCGGGGGGACGGCGAAGTGGAACTGCCCGCGGTAGTCCATCACGTAGCAAGAGCCGGCCACCGCTCAACCGGTCCCGCCCGTTAGGGCCGCCCGACCACTGGTGAGGGCCGTGCAAAAAACTGACCGAAGTGAAGTCGTCAGCCACACATCTACCGGTTCTTGGCGCGAAAGCGCGCAAATTTCAGACAGATGTGGCCTTCGCCGGCGCACATCAGTCCGTTTTTGGTACGGCTGTCCCGTGCCGCGGCCACCCTGGTGTCGTACTGCGGCCGCACGTCTCCGCCCTACCACGGCACGGCTGTGCCCAGCCGCGGTAGCCCCGGGTGCCGTACCCCGGGGAAACGTGATATCACTATGAGGGCAAGTACCGGCGATCGTAGGGGCCGAAATGAGGACAGAGGTGGCGCTGCCGCCAGGCCTGGGCATGGAGCCGCCAGGCCTGGGCATGGAATGGGCACGGAATGGGCACGGTAATGGAAGAGGTGCAGGTCGGTGGGTGTGACGGCCGCCAGGTCCCGGTGTTGTGCCCTGTGGGCCTGGCTGGCGCCCTAGTGCTCTTGGGTGTGGCGGTCAGCCACGAGGTCAGGGGCGCTGGCGCCGGTGCCTGGGGCGTCCTGTGGGCTGTCGCCGCCCTCATGGGCGGCGCGAGCGTGCTGGGACTCCGGGGCCTGACCCGGGCCCAGCAAGGCGATGCAGTCGTGGTCCAGCCCTTCGGCGCCTACGTCGGGACGACAGAACCGATCGTGAATGCTGGCTCGCTCTACCACTGACCCCGACGGGCAGGCAGGGCGCCGGGGCGAACGGAAAAGCGTCCTCGTGCGGATGGACCCGGCGGTGTACGACGCGCTCGCGCTCTGGGCTTCCGACGAGCTGCGGAGCACGACGGCCCAAATAGAGCTCATCCTGCGGAGGGCTTTGGAACAAGCCGGCAGGCTGCCACCGCACATCGGCGCCATGCCCCGCCGGGGACGGCCCCCACGAACTTGAAGCGACCTCGGCGTGATCTTGACTTCCTTATGTCAAAGTGATATCACTTTAAGACCGTGACCTCACCCCGTTCCCTCGCCAGCCCGGGGCCGGTTCCGGCCGCCGCCACCCCGCCGGGGGGCCCCAGCGCATCCGGACGGCGCTCGAAGCTGTGAACATGTCGGGCCGGGCATCGGACACGTGTGGTTCGCTTTCCAAGGGCCTGCGCCAGCGCGTCGCCCTGGCGCGGGCGCTGCTCAACGACCCCCAAGTCGTCTTCTTGGACGAGCCCACCGCGGGCCTCGACCCGGTCGCTCCCCGTGAAGTCCACGAACTGGAGCGCTCGGGATCGCGTACGCCGTGTTCGGCGTTTTCCTCGTACTTGCAGCGGCCTTCGCCCACCCCGTGGTGACTTCAGTGATCTTCGACTCCTCGCACCTTCTGGTCCAGCTACTGTTCACCCCCCTGCTCGCCGGTTGGTCGATCTGGGTGGGCATCGCCATATCGGCCCGTTCGAGCGATGTGCGCGTCGCCCAGCAGCTGTCCACTTTCGCCAGCCTGCCACCGCTTGCCCTAGCCGCCCTCATGTCTTTGAACGTGATCGCCCCGACCCTCGGGCTTGCTCTCGGCCTGGGGGGCGCCCTCCTCGTCCTGGACGCGCTGGGGTGGCGAGCCGTGTCGCTCCTGTTCGACCGGGAACGCCTCGTGACAGGACGCCGGAGCCAACCTGCCGCCCGTGTAAATGCCGGAGGGTTGCCGAGGCAAGCAGTAGGGGAAAGGGGCCCGACGGTGCCGGCGACGTTGAGCCTGACCAGAAAGTGGGGCGGGGTCATGCAGCAGGGCCGTCCATTCGAGATCCTGCTCGACGGCGATCTCGTGGGCGACATCTCGAGCCAGGCGACCGTTGAGCTTTCGCTGCAGCCTGGGCGGCACCCTCTCCAAATGGGTTCTGGCCGGCGCATCAGCCCGACGAGAGAGTTTGACGCAGCGGAGGGGGAGGTGGTGCGGTTCTGGTGCCGGGGACGGATGCTCTGGC
>JAJZYO010000207.1 GCA_021798075.1 Actinomycetes bacterium | reverse complement strand
CCCCACCCTCCAGTTCCCGGGAACCGGTCGGAATTCCTACGAACTCACGGGGCTAATCCAGGGCTAATCCAGGGCTAATCCCGCATGGCTGCATCTGTGTCGGCGAGAGCCCGCTCTTCGGGCGACAGGTCGTGCTCCACCAGGTAGGCCTCCTGGCCCACTCGCCAGAGAGCTACACCCCTCGGCAGCGCGACGAGGAGCTGGCGCTCAGTCCAACTGAGGCCGAGGAGCTCGCCGGTGCTGTCGGCCTCCCCCGGAGCTTGGGCAAAACAGACTCTTGTCTCGGCGTCTGAGAGAAGGCCTTCCGCGAGGCGCTGCTGCTCAGAACCCTCCCCACCGGCAGCGCGGAGGTCCGAGGTCCGGTGGAGCACGGCGATGTTGGCCACCCCATAAGCACGCGAAAGCTTGAAGGCGGCCTGCAGCCAGCGCGCGGTGGCGAGGTGGGACAGCACGGCCCATGCCTCATCGAGCACGACCAGGCGCTTGGCCGGCGGCCCGGACACGAGCGCGCTCTGGAGCCACGACAGGGCGCAGATCATAAGGAGCCCGAGGGCCGGTGAAGCGTAGAGCCGGGATAGGTCGACGACAACCATGCTCGCCGAGAGGTCGACATCGGGAGACGTCTCTCCGTCGAACATGCCGGCCAGGTCCCCACAAACGAGCCGGCGGAGCTCCAGGGCCACCTGGCGCCCGTCATGGCGCAGCTCGTCCACCTTGGCGCCGAGGGAGCGCGCCTCGCGTGCGTCGGGGGCCAGGAGCGCCTCGGCGACGGACGCGAGCGTGGGAGGGAAGTGCCGGGCCTCAGCTGCCGAAAGGGCCACGTCCAAAGCGGCGTGCTCCTCTGGGAGCAGGCGCCGTCCTAGGGAGCTTTCGAGGAGCGCGCCGAGCAGCTCCAACCTCAGCTGGTGCACCCCAGGGCCTGCGCTCGAGGCACCGCCGGCAGCCGGGCCTCCCGCACCTGGGATACCGGCACCCTCAGCCAGAGGGGCCCGAGAAGCGAGGTCGAGCGGGTTGAGCCGAAGCCCAAGGCCTCGGCCGAGGCGCAACGGGGCCACACCGCAGGCACCGGCCAGGCCGGAATACTCGCCCTTGGGGTCGAGGACCCAACAGCGACGGCCAAAAGACAGCTGGCGCCACAAGAAGCTCTTGACAAAAGCAGACTTGCCGCGGCCGATCTGCCCGATCACGACCATGTTGGGGCTCGTAAGCCCGCCGCGCGAATAGCACTCCCACGGGTCGAAACAAAAGAGGCCCCCCGACGCCTCGATCCCGACATAACAGCCATCGACCCCGAGCCCCTCGGGCACGACATAGGGATACAGGGTGCGAAGCTCCACGGTGGTGCCCCGGTGCGACGGGGGCACGCCCCGCCGGTGCCTCACGCCGCCCAGCACCGGACACCCCAGAATCGGACAGGCCAGCACCGGACAGGCCCGTGGCTCGTCTCTCTAGCCACTCTATTCGCCCTATGCCGACGTCGACGGACCGGCCTCAGAGGCCTCGCCCAAAGGGCAGTGCCCAAATGAGCGCTTCCCTTTGCTGGCCATAGAGCGCGCGCAGGCACAATCTCGCAGCACCAGCCGAACGCTCGAGCTCAGAGCAGCAACGCCGAAGTTCCTCTTTGCTATCAGCCGAGACCGAGACATAACCGGCCAGTTGGAAAGCGCCCCTCCCATCAGCGAGCTCCTCCTCTCTCCCCTCTACCGCCTCGGCCTGGCGCCGGTGCCGGGCGGTCTCCAAGAAGCCTCCTTGCGCGCGAAGCTGGGAGTCAGCGAGCTGCGCCGTCCGCGAGCTCTCCGCGTCGCGGGCAGCTCTGTCCGGGGGCACGGGGGCCATGACGACGGAGAAGGAGCGGCGGCCTCTGCCCACGAGCAGGGGCGAGAGGAAGTCCGGCCCCACTCGAGCCCTAGGCCACTCCGCGACCCAATAAGTCCGGTGCCACCACCCTTCGACACGCACTTCCGCCCAGCGTTCTTCCACGGCGAGCGGCCAGGGGTAGGAACGAGGGTGCCGGTCGAGCCTCGCCACCAAAGACGCCCCGAGGGCCGCGGCAGTGCCCTCCGCGTCGAGCGGGCCGTCGCAGGCGATACCGGCACTGTGGAGCTGCGCCCTGAACGAGCTCACCTCGTTGCGAAGCTCAGCTGCCACCTCCTCAGGCAGCCGGAGATGACGGCGCGACACGGGAGAACGCACGGACACAACGAGAAGGGTCTCGTGACGCCACGAACGGGCGCCGGCGCCTTCCAAAAGGTCTCCGTGGCCGGCAAAACTCGCGCTCTCAGGGTCACCGGCCACCCTCAAGTGCTCGAGGAGGGGTGTGGGGTCCCCAGGCAGCGCCCGCTGGCACCATTGGAGCCGGACAAGTGAGCTCCTCTGGTTCGCGACCGACTCCAGTACAGCGGCCCACGCTGCGAGGCGCCGCTCCTTTCCAGGCCCATCGAGTAGGCAAAACTGCCCTCCCCGCGCCCGCATCAATGCAGCCGCCGTACCGGACGCTTCGTCGAGCACCAACCCGAGAGGCCCGTCGGGCCCTGTCGCCGCAAGTTCGCTCAAGTACGCGTGAGAGGCAAAGGTCTTTGCCGGCAACCGGAGCGCGCTGGCGCCCGGGATGTGCCCAATCGGAGAAGATACTTGCTTCTTGGTGCGCGCGACGAACGACGATGCCAATCCCGCCCACTGGAGCCCGCTCCTCCCGTTCACCGGTCGGCATGCAGCTCCTGCCGACAAGACAACCCCGGCCGCTGCGGCGAAGCCGCCGGCGCCCGGCACGTCCTTCAGGACCAAAAAGGCAGCTAGCACCGACGCCGCTACGAGCCCAAGTTGGCCGCCACCCAGGCCGAGAAGGAGGCCGTTCTTGGCTAGGGGCTCAAAACGGTAGCCGTGGCTTGCATTGGCGCCATCGACTTGTTCAGGCATTGGTCCCACCTCGATGGCCCGCGTTTGGCGCGGGCTTCCCCGAGGTTGGCCCAGGCGGCCGAGGCGAAACCGGCGAAGGTGGGCGCGCTGGCCCGAGAGGGTGGTCTTCTGGCCCGCCGCCTGAATGGCCGCCGCCTGAATGGCCGCCGCCCGAGTGACCTCCGCCCGAGTGGCCGCCGCCAGCCTGGCTGAGGAGCATCCCCGCAACGCCGAGGTCCCCACTTTGCCTGCCTGCGCTCGGCCCACCGGTGACGGCCCTTGCACTAGTTGCGAACGAGAGCGCCCCTCGCATAGCCCTATCGGCCGCGCGCACCGGCTGGCGGGACAGGTCGTGAAGGTGCGCCACCGAAGAGACCTCGACAAGTGGGACCATCTTGAACAGCGCAAGAGGGCTGAAGGCAGCGATCAGCAACATGGCTGTCCCGCTCACGACGGACCCACCTCTATTGGCGGTTAGCGCCGCCGTACCGAGTGCGAGGACCCCGACGATTACCGGCTTCATGAGCAACAATGACGCCAATAACGATACGAACCTTTTTGCAAAATGGCTTGTAGCCGGCCAGATCACTCCCGCCAGCGCGAGTGGCATGAAAAAGACCGCCACCTCGATGGCAACCGCCCGCACGGCCAGTTCGAGCCATAAGAGCAAACCGCCGGCGATGACGACCACGCTCAACAAGAGGGTTATGGCGGTCGCGCCGCCCGTAAGTCCGGCCGATATTGCGTGAATGAAGTCGGATTTCATGCGCGGGGCGACGTCTGCGACTATTGCCTTCGACAAGGCATCCGTGGCGGAAAGACCTTTCCCAGTCAGCTTTACAGATGCTATGCCTCCAAGGACGGCGACGGGGAGCCCGACTCCCCAGACCCTTGCAAGCCGCCGCAAGTCCTGGCGGAGCACCGGTCCGATCGTGCCCGCGAAGAGGAGGGGCCCGACCACGAGCTTCAGCACCGGCTCCAATAACGTGATCGTTCCAAACCAGCTGTTGCCCTCCGACTTGCTAACACTCGTCGTCGCCTTGACCACGGTACCAAGAACGGCGTTAACGAGCGAGGCTACGGCGGCTTCTTCGAGCTTGACAAGATAATGGAAGAAGCCCTTGACAATGGCGTCGGCCAGGCCGCTGCCGACGCTGGCACCGCCAGGGCCGAGGAGGGACAGCGCCGGCGACAAAAAGTTGCCTGAGATAAATGCCATCAGCGGATGTTCCCGCCCTGGTTGAAAAAGAAGGTGATTATTTGGTTGGCCCCCCCGATCAGAAGCGCGGCGAGGGCGGACACGATGAGGCCTCGACGGCCGTTGTAGGACTGCTGGTAGTTGTGCGAAAAGTGGCCGAAAGCCCACATCCATCCAGCAAACTCTTACCACTCCACGAGCGGGCTTACCCCAGTTGACCGGGCTCTTTCGGGAAAGCGTGCACGTCGTCGCCTTGGCTCGCGCACGCCGGCGGCACGGCCTGAGCGGCGGCCTCGCCTGCTCCGGCATGGCTGGCAATGGCGCCCAGGTACCACGCACCTTCCAGGCCCCGACGTAAGGTTAGGTCCCACCTTCACTGCGTGCGACGAGCGCTGAGGAGATGCCAGGCGGCCCGCGGGGCATCGGGGCCTCATCCCGGCCCTGGCATCGGGGCCTCATCCCGGCCCGTTTGCCCCAGGCGCCCGACGACAGTGGTTACCTCTCCCCCAGCTTCTCGGCCCGGAGCCGCCCCAAGCGCTCGGGAGGGCCCTCGTCGTCACGTCCCATGTCGATCAGGAGGTCACCGGTGACTCGGTCACGGCGCAAGACCGTAGGGCTCTCCGCCGTCACTGGCACCTGCCCCTCCTGCCGGTGCCAAGGAGCATCCTGGCGCTGGTTCGGCCCAGCGGTTGGTGCCGCCG
>JAJZYO010000206.1 GCA_021798075.1 Actinomycetes bacterium | reverse complement strand
TGCGCCCGACGAGGCCAACCTTGTCTCCGGCGCGCACAGCGAACGTCGCACCCCCGAGGGTGAGACGGCCGCCGACTTCGACTGAGAGCCCGCGCGCTTCAAGCACCCATCCATCATGGCCTGTTGCCGCCGAGCAGCAGCACCATTTATCTGCCCTCGCCCCTCATGGCCTTGGGCCTGCCCGCGATCGCGCTACGCATCAACGGGGTCGAGGATCACCACCGGTATGACCCTGTCCGTCTTCGCCTCGTAGTCCGCGAAGCCCGGGTAGTCCTGCTTTTGCTTCGTCCATATGCGCTCTCGTTCCTCGCCCACCGCGATCCGCGCCCGGAAAGCGCGAGTCTCGCTCCCGATCTCGGCTGTCACATCGGGGTTCGCGCGCAGGTTGTGGAACCAGTCGGGGTCCGTGGGCGCGCCCGCCTTGGAGGCGAAGACGGCCACCGGACCGCCGAGGTCTTGGTACATCATCGGGTTGACGCGCTCGTGGCCCGACCGGGCACCTACGGTGTGGAGCAGGAGGAGCGGCGCTCCTGCGAAGTTGCCTCCCACCTGGCCCGCATTGGAACGGAACTCTTCGATGACTTTCCGGTTCCAGTCGTTTACGTCGCTCATCGTGCTCCTCTCGCGCCGGTCATTGCTGCCGCCGGCTAGGCGGCCGGGGTGTCGCCTCGGGTTCGGCAGGGTCGCCTACTAACGTGCACCGAGCAGACTAGGCCAGCAAGCCCCGATTGGCCAGACCGGAGAGACGTTCGATGGAGATGGGGATGACGCACGAGCTGATCATCGGGACCTACACCGAACGCCTGCCCCATGTTGCAGGTCGCGCGGAAGGGATCCTTTCTTGCAGGTACGACGCAGGTGTAGTCGGTACGCTTCGCGGGCTTGCCGTGACGAACAACCCCTCCTACCTTGCGCTGAGCGGCGACCGCCAGTACCTCTACGCCGTGAACGAGGTCGCTACGTTCGCCGATGGGGCCGGCGCGTGCACGACCACCGGCGGCGTTTCGGCCTTCCGCCGTGACCTCGCCACCGGCGACCTCTCGTGGTTGGGCACAGTGCCGTCGGGCGGGGAGGGCCCGTGCCACTTGTGCCTGACCCTCGATGGCCGCTTCTTGCTGGTCGCCAACTATGGGTCGGGGTCGGTGAGCGTCTTTGCGCTCGGGCCCGATGGGGCACTCGGGAAGATGACCTGCCGCGTCGAGCACGTGGGAAGCGGCCCCAACTCCGAACGCCAAGGTGGCCCGCACCCCCATATGGTGGCCGTAGACCCCCGGACAGCAGCTCTCTTGGTGGTCGACCTCGGGCTAGACGCGGTCCTCACCTACGCCTTGAGCGAGGAAGGCGAGCTCGCCGAACGACCGGAGGGGAGGATCGACATGGGGCCCGGGGCGGGCCCAAGGCACCTGGCGTTCGGCCCGGGGGGTGAGCACCTATTCGTCGTGAACGAGCTCGATAACAGCGTCGTTGCCCTGAGGCGCGAGGGCCGTGGCTTTGCCACGGTCGCCCGCGCCTCTACGCTCCCTTGCGATAGCCCTACCAGCCCGGGCGCCGGCGCGGGCACGGGTTGGGGGAGTGGTACCGGCGCCGGCGGGGGTACCGGCGCCGGCGGGGGTACCGGCGCCGGCGGGGCTGCGGCGGCGGTGAGGATCTCGCCGTCGGGCGGCCTGGTGCTCGTGTCCAACCGCGCTCCTGAAGGTGGTTCCGTGGCGGTGCTCCGCTTCGACGCCCGCGTCGGCTCTTTGGAGTTGACGAACGTGCAGGGGAGCGGGGGATACACACCCCGTGACATGTTGATCACTGACGGTGGGAGGTTTGTCGCGGTTGCGAACCAGGACAGCGACAACGTCGTCGTGTTCGGGTTGGAGGAGGAGACTGGCCTCCTCACCGAGGTCTCGGTGAGGACGGTGCCTACGCCGGCGTGCCTGCTCGTGCCCTGAAAGCCCGAGAGGTGGATGGACCGGTCACGAAACGCGACCGGTCCCAAGTCGTTAGCCGCACATTTGTGAGTTTCTTGCGCGAAAACGGCCGTATTTCTCACGGATGTGACTTTCGCCGGAGCTTATCAGCCCGTTTTTTGCGCGGCGCCGGCTGGTAGGGAGGGACTGGGGAGAGGGTCGCCGCCCTTGGCCTTCACTTCAGCTCCTGAAAGGCGCGGCGACCTCGTTCAAGAAGCGGTCCATCATGTCACGGCGCGCCGCTCCGGTGCCTAGGTTCCAGTCCGGGAGGATGAACTCGTCAACCCCCGCCTGCTCGTAGCGGCCCAGCATGTCTTGCATCTCGGCGGCGCTGACGTCGACGCTCGGCATCCTCATGGGCGTCGTGGCCGTGGCATCGAGGTTCACGATGACCTGGGCAGACCGCGCGATCGTGCCGGGGTCTCTCCCGAGCGCCTCGCAGTGGCGGCCCAAGACGGCACCCTTGGCAACCAGCACCTCGGGCACGCCCCACGTGTTCCACTCGTCGGCCCACTTGGCGACAATCCGCAGCGTGACCTTCTCGCCGCCTCCCCCCACCAAGAGCGGCAGATGCTCCTGGACCGGTTTTGGCTCCATCGGGGCGTCGACAAGCTTGTAATAACGGCCCTCGAAGTGCGATCGGGGGGCCGAGAGAAGCCCGCGCAGGACCGCACAGGCCTCGTCGAGGCGAGCGAGGCGGCCAGGAACGTCGGAGTACTCGATCCCATAGGCCCGATGCTCGTTTTCCTGCCACCCTGCACCGATGCCGAGCACGAGCCGTCCGCCGCTCAGGTGGTCGACCGTTGCCGCCATGTTTGCCAGCACAGCTGGGTGGCGGTACGTGTTCCCGGCCACGAGGGAGCCGAGGCGAAGGCGGGGGACGCACGTAGCGAGCCCGGCGAGCACGCTCCAGCACTCGAGCAAGGGGCCCTCGGCGGGCTCTACGGGGGGCATGAAGTGATCAGCCACCCAGACGCCGTCCCAACCCGTCTCGGAGGCGTGGGAGGCAACGTCGACCAGCGTGTCCCAGGGCTGCGATGTCGTTGGCCAGATGCTGAAGCGCATGTTGCCACGTTACAGAAGGGTGGGTGCGCCAAGGGTCATACAGGGCACCGTGCCCTTGGCCCTCGACAGGCGGGCGCGCTCGTTGTGGGCACAGTGGTCGCAACGGCGCCGCCGGCTTTGCTCGTAGCGCCTATGGGCCATGGTCGGCTCGCTCACGACTAAGCCGTCCCCGGGACGCGCGCACGCTCAAGTACGTGAGCGGGTAGGTCGGTCAGCTTTTTGCGACGAGGGAAAACCCTCGCCGATCGGCGAGGAACGGGTAGGCAGCGCGCACCTCCGCGACCCGGTCACTACTCACCTCCACAAATAGGGTCTCTTCCCCATCCCCGGCCTCTGCGAGGACCTCACCGAAAGGCCCCACCACAATTGAGCCGCCAGCATAATCGAGGCCCCCACCGCTACCGACGCGGTTGGTCGCCAGCAGGTACGCCTGGTTTTCGATGGCTCGTGCGATTGCCAGGACACGGAAGTGGTCCTTGCGGGCCGCTGGCCAGTTGGAGACGACGACGAAGCACGCGGTTTTGCCTGCGGCAGCCCAAAAAGCGTCACCGAAACGGAGGTCGTAGCAAACAAATGGTGTGATAGCCAGGCCTTCCCAGGCAAAGGTCACAACCGAGGAACCCGCGCCATAACGGGCGTCCTCGCCCGCGAATGAGAACGGGTGGATCTTTTCGTACCCGACGGTGCGCCCGTCGGGAAAGGCACAGGTGAAGCGGTTGAACGCCGTCGAGGCGCCGGGCTCCCGTACCGGCAGCGACCCGCAGACCGCCGCGCCGGTCTCTGCCGCCATCTCCAGGAGGAACCTGCCGCCGGTGCCTTCCCCGGGCACTTCGGCGACCTTTTCGGGCGCCATGGAAAAACCGGTGGCGAACATCTCCGTAAGTACGACGAGCCGCGCACCCTTGGCTGCCGCGGCCTTGACGAGGGGCCCCACGTGCTCGCAGGTGGCGGCGGCGTCTTCGAAGTACACGTCGTGCTGGACGAGGGCTACTTTCATCGCTGGCGCCAGGCATTTAGGCGCGCAAGACGGTCAACCGCCTCCTCGATGGTGGCCCGGCTCTTGCAGAACGCGAAGCGCACGAGGTGGCTCCCGGCCGCTGGGTCCGCGTAGAAGACCGAGCATGGGACCGCGACCACGCCGCAGAGCTCGGGCAGTTGCCTGCAAAAGGTGGCGGCGTCCAGGTCGGTGAAGCCCGACATGTCGACGATCAGGAAATAGGTGCCCTCCGCGCTGCGCACTGGGAGCCCAACCGACTCCAGTCCCTTGGCAAGCAGGTCCCGGTTGGCCTCGAGCTCCTCCACGAGAGGCCCGACCAGTTGGTGGGTGGCCCGTAGCCCTGCCGCTGCTGCCCGTTGCATGGGCGCAGGCGTCACGTAGGTGAGGAACTGTTTGGCGGCGCGAACCCCGGCTAGAAGTGCGGGCGGGGCACACGCCCAGCCGACCTTCCACCCCGTCACCGAGAAGGACTTGCCGGCGGACGAGATGAGAACGGTCCGCTCGCGCATGCCCTCGAGCGTCGCTAGCGGCACGTGCCGGCGCCCGTCGAAGACGAGGTGCTCGTAAACCTCGTCTGTGACCGCTATCAGGTCGTGGCGGCGGCAGGTGTCCGCTACCTCCTCCAGTTCCGCCTCGTCCAGCACCTTGCCGGTCGGGTTGTGGGGCGAGTTGAGCAGGAGGAGCCGTGACCGTGCTGTTACTGCCGCGCCGATGGCGCCGGGAGGCAGGACCCAGCGTTGGCCGTTGTACGAGAGGCGCACCGGCACCCGTACAGCGCCA
>JAJZYO010000205.1 GCA_021798075.1 Actinomycetes bacterium | reverse complement strand
CGGTGGCGCGGGCCGGGCCGTGGCGGTCCTCGTCGTCGCCACCCCCTGCCCGCTCATCCTCGCCGCCCCGGTCGCAGTCGTCGCCGGTCTCTCGCGCTCGGCGCGCCGCGGCGTAGTCATAAAGGGCGGGGCCGCGCTCGAGCGCCTGGCAGAGTGCAAGACCCTCCTCGTCGACAAGACCGGGACACTGACCGCGGGCCGCCCGAAGTTGACCCGCATTGCCAGCGCTCCCGAACTCGGCCCGGACGAGCTCCTCCGCTCGGCCGCCTCGCTCGAGCAAGCCTCCTCGCATGTGCTCGCAACCGCTGTCGTGGAGGCGGCCCGGGCGCGCAGATGCCGGTTGTCGGTCCCTCGGGACGTCCAGGAGGTCGCCGGCAAGGGTGTGCAGGGGTGGGTCGACGGTCACAACGTCGCCGTCGGCAACCACGAATGGACGGGCGTCGATGTGCTGCCGCCCTGGGCCGAGCGCGTGTCGCAGCGCGCCGCCCTCGACGGTTCACTCGCGGTCTTCGTGGCCGTCGACCGCCACCCCGCTGGCGTCCTCGTGT
Organism: Actinomycetes bacterium; assembly: GCA_021798075.1. Next base: position 4,305 of record JAJZYO010000205.1, on the reverse strand, counting down.
TCGACGACCCGCTCCGCAAGGACGCAGCCCGGACCGTGCGCCAGTTGCGCCGCGCCGGGGTCGAGCGCATAGTGGTCCTCTCTGGCGACCGTGACGAACCTGTACAGGCCGTTAGAACTGCGATCGGCGCGGACGAAGCCCACTCGGAGTGCACACCCGCGAGCAAGCTCGAGGTCGTCCGCAGAGAGCGCGAGCGCGCCCGGACGATCATGGTTGGCGATGGCATAAACGATGCACCTGCCCTCGCCCTCGCCGACATAGGCGTCGCCATCGCGGCACGAGGCGCCTCGGCGTCCTCCGAGGCGGCCGATGTCGTGCTGGTGGCCGACCGCCTGGCCTCGGTCGGCGAGGCGCGTGCCATTGCCGTCCGGGCGAGGAGGATCGCGCTGGAGAGCGCTGCCGCAGGGATCGCGATGTCGGTCGCGGCCATGGGAGCGGCGGCAGCCGGGCTCCTCCCCGCCCTCTGGGGCGCGATCCTCCAAGAGGGGATCGACGTCGCCGTGATCCTGAACGCCCTGCGCGCACTTCGTCCCTCGCGGAGCGAGCTCCACCTCTCCCAGGAGGACCTCGCCTTGACAGCCCGCTTCCAGCGAGAGCACGAAGCGGTCCGGGCCAACATCGAAGCCGTGGGCGAGGCAGCAACTGCCCTCAGCGACCTGAGCGGCCGCCCTGCCCTGCGCCGGCTGAAGGAGGTCCGCAGGCTCTTGGTCGACGAGATCCAGCCCCACGAGGAGGCCGAAGAAGCCGTCCTTTACCCTGCGCTCGACCGCATCCTCGGGGGTCACGATGCGACCGCGCCGATGAGCCTCGCCCACACCGAGATCCTGCGCCAGATCCGCCGGCTCGGCTTGCTCCTCGATTCCATCGGCCCGAACGGCCCCGACGCCGCCGAGCTCGCCGAACTGCGCGACCTTCTCTTCGGATTGCACGCCGTCCTCGAGTTGCACACGGCACAAGAAGACCACAGCTACTTGTCCTTCGACGAGGTTGGGACGGGGCAGGCGCAGGCGACATGAAGGGAGCGCTCTGTAGGACGTTCCTCGGCACGGCCTTCCTGGCCACGCTGGTGGGCCCCGTCAGGGCCCTGCCCTCGCTGGCTCAGGCCGCCACCGCGCAAGCAGCCACCGTGGCCACCGCTGACACCAGGCCCCTCACCCTCAAGGTGTACTTCATGAGAAAGGACAAGCTCGTGGTGGCCGGCCGCAAGGTGCCTGCCACGAAAGCAGTCGGCCGGGCCGCGCTGCTCCAGCTCCTTTCCGGGCCTTCCCCGGCAGACAAAGCACGCGGCATGACCACCTGCGTCCCGCCTGGGACCAAGCTCCTCGGCCTCTCGCTGGCCAACGGCACAGCCACGGTCGACCTGACCACGTCCTTCGCGAACGGCGGCGGGTCGCTCTCCATGACGGCGCGGCTCGCCCAAGTCGTGTACACCCTCACCCAGTTCCCCACGGTCTCCCGGGTCCTGTTCTCGATGGAGGGCCGGCGTGTGACGGTCTTCGGGGGTGAGGGCATAATGCTCGACCACCCCGCGACCAGAGCCAGCTTCGAGTACGTGACACCGGCTATCCTCGTCGAGACGCCCACGCCCGGTCAGGCCGTCTCCAGCCCGGTGCGGGTCTCGGGGACCGCCAACGTCTTCGAGGCCGACTTCTGGGCCGAACTCACCGCGTCCTCTGGGCGGGTACTGAGCAGGCGGCACGTCCATGCCAGCTCCGGGACGGGCACGCGCGGCACCTTCTCGGCCACGCTCTCTTACTCCAGCCCCAAGAGCCAAAAGGGCACCCTCGTCGCTTACGACCTCTCGCCGAAGGACGGGCACCGCGAAAACGTCGTCCGCGTGCCCATCACCCTCTCCAGGTCTTGACCGGCGTGCAGGAGAGCCCGGCCAGGGACGAACCTCCACCTAGCCTGCACCTCGCCTTGACCCGCCCGTCACACCGACAGGTTGGGATTGCCATGTGACGACGCTGTTTGACCGCGATACTCTCAGCTCCAGCTCTTCCTACGTTGTCGAATGGCAACTGCGGGACCAAGGTGACGCGGGTACGGCATCGTCACAGTCGGGCCGGCCCGAGGCCTCCGCCGACTTCGGGCTGGCCCGCGTCGAGGAGCGCGACTGCGCCCCCTGAGCTGTCCCGCTCTCGCCCACCATCTCCCTTTCCGTTCCGCGGAGCGGCTTTGGCCCGGGGATGATCGTTACCGGCCAGCCAACGAGCCGTGATGTTACTGTACCTCCTACCGTATGTCGAGTCGAGCCAGGTTCGCCGTCGTGTGCACTACCATCGCCGCTTTCTGCTCCGTGCCGCCGGCTCGCCTCACCCAAGCAGCGGCGCAGGCCTTACCTCGCGTTTTGGTCTCAGCCAACGAGGCCGGTGCCGTCAACAAAGACCTCTTCGGGGCCAACCTTCTCTGGCCCTACGATGCCGCCGGCGCCTTTGACCCGCATTCTGGCACTTTCTACCCGACGTTTGTGTCGATGCTCGAGCATTTCGGCATAAGCACGCTGCGGTACCCAGGCGGCACAACCGCGGACACTTTTCATTGGGAGCGGGCGATCGGCCCCGCGAAAGACCGGCGCAGCAACGAGCCCTTCGGGATGCAAGGGCCCCTATTGTCCAAGGTCTGCTGCGTGGTCAACGGCCCCACGCCTTCGGTGGTCGGCCCGGACGAGTTTGGCCGGCTGCTCGACCAGGTCGGTGCAACCGGCAACATAGTGGTCAACTTCGCGACCGGGACGGTCAACGAGGCGGTCGCTTTCGTCGCCTACATGACGGCGCCCCAGTCCGCCCACCCCTCCCACAACCCCGCCCAATCCAGCTACTGGGCCGCGCTTCGCGCCCGCAACGGCCATCCCGCCCCGTACCCCGTGCGCTACTGGGAAGTGGGCAACGAGCAAGTCTTCCCCGGCCAGTACGGCTGGCGCTCGGGCACGCCCGTTTCGCTCGGGCCCGGTCACCCATACTGCTCCAAGCAGGACCTCGCAACCTGCCTCTATGCTTACGGGGGCACTACGCACTTCTCCTCCCAGCCGGTCGGCACCTTCGCCGACACCATGCCGTCGGCGTCGGCCTCCACCGGGCAGGCCCACCAGGTGTTCTACGTCTACTACCCGCCCGTGGTGCCCAGGAGCGAGAGGGTCATGGTCGGCGGCCATGCTTGGCGCCAGGTGGGGAACCTGTCGTCGGTGGGCCCGCGCGTCCACGCCTACACCTTTTCTCCCCTAAGCGGGAAGATCACCTTCGGCGACGGGCACCATGGCGCGGTCCCGCCGCGCGGCGCGGCCATCACAGCCACGTACGATTCCGGCCCCCACGGTGGCTTCATCGAGTACTACCGGGCCATGAAGCGCATGAACCCCCACATCAGGGTCTGCGAGTCTTTGGAGACCGACGTTTCCTTCCTGAAGCTCATGGGGAAAAGGCACCACTACGACTGCATCGAGCTCCACGAGTACGCGGCGCCCGAGGACGTCGCGCTCCCCCTCACCCGGTACGAAGAAAGGCTCATGGCCTACCCCGTCAAGGAGGGGTCGCACCTCGTCAAGTTCCAGCAGGCGGTGCGCCGCTACTCCGGGCGCGACGTGCCTATCGCAGTAACCGAGTACGGCCAGCTGGTGTGGCCCATGCCAAGGAAGGCTCCCGAGTTCCTGCTCTCGCTCGACGAGGCCCTTTTCATTGCCGCGCAGCTGCGCGAGTGGGCCCTCCACGGCGTACCTTTGGCGGAGAAGTACCTTCTTACGTCGTCCCCCTTCCTCGTCAACGACCCCCGCCGCGTCAGTGTGGACAGCGTCGTGCGCGTCCTGCGTACGCACGAGGGCCGCCACGGCGTCTACGAGTGGGACCCCGGCCTCTCCATCGACAGCGCCATGGTGGCGGGGCCCGGCCCTCACTTCGTCGCGGAGCCCACGGCTTACGTCGTCGGCCTCATGTCGCGCCTCGCCGGCGGGAGGCTGCTTTCCTCCTCCGTCCGCAACGGGCCCGTCCTTCCGGGCACCGGTGGCCTGCCCGCCCTGCTCACCCTCGCCGCCCGTGACAAGGCCCGCCTGCGCCTGCTCGTTATAAACACGAGCCCTGTCCGTTCCGTGCGTGCGACCGTCGTCACCCCCTGGCACCGCTCCGAGCGGTTCACGTCCTCGTCGCTAAACGGCCCCACCCCGACGGCCTACAACACTGCGCAGTACCCTCTTGCCGTGCGGGTGACGTCCCGTACGGTGAGGGCCGATACCGGCGACTTCTCGTGGACGTTCCCGGCCCACTCCCTAACCTTGTTCGACTTCGAAGGCCGAGGCGCTTCAAGCCGCAGCCC
>JAJZYO010000204.1 GCA_021798075.1 Actinomycetes bacterium | reverse complement strand
CGCCCGGCAGCTGCCGGAGCTCGAGCTCCAAGGCGTCGGTCATGGCCTTTTCACCTGCCCGTCTTCACCGGCCCATCTTCACCGGGCGGCCCCTTTGGCCGCGTAGAGCCGTCCGTCAGCCAGGCCCATCAGGGCCTCGGGGTCGTCCGTGTCGGACGGGAAGCAGGCGACGCCCACCGAGAAGCCAACCGTGGTCTCGGGCACAGCCCGCTCGAGGGCCCTGCCGAGGCGCCCGAGGATGGGCGAGAGCGACGCCACGTTGTCCACGCCGGCGACCAAAAGAGCAAACTCGTCCCCACCAAGGCGGGCGGCGACGTCGCCGCCTCGGAGCGCGGCCCGGAGCTCGACACCTACCGCCCGCAACGCGGCGTCCCCCGCGACGTGGCCAAAGCGGTCGTTTACGACTTTGAAATTGTCGAGGTCCACGAGCACCAGCGCGAACGGCCACCCGTAACGGCGCGCTCGGCTCACGGCCTGGTCCAAGAGAAGCTCGTAGCTGCGCCGGTTGAGCAAACCCGTGAGCGAGTCATGGCTCGCGTCGTGGCGGAGGGTGTCGAGACGGAGGGCCAACTCGACCAGGCTGGTCACGGCGGCGGCCGTGAGCGGCCCGACGACGGGCGGGTCGGCGTAGAGGCCAACCCGTCCCGAGAGCGCCGCCTGCAGGTAGGACGGGACTGGGCCCGGCCCGAGCTCGAGAGGGGTGCGCCGGAGACGGAAGATCTGGGCCCGCTTGGAGCGGTTGACGACCACCAGCAGGTCTCGCAGCCCGTAGCGGGCAGCAACGAGGTCGAGCGCCTCGTATATGAACTCGACGCCGCTCGTGGCCCGGGCCAGGAGGCTCGGGAGCTCTGCGAGGGCACCATCTAGGTCTGTGGAAGCCTGCGGGCTTTCGTCGGGCGCGCTGTCAAAACCCGCGTCAGCGGGCGCGGGTACCGAGCCAGGAACAGCTTGCGAACCGCCTTCGCCCGGCCCCAACAGCACGGGTTGGGGGGCCAGATCGCCCATTGCAGGCACGATACTCAACCCCCGCCGGCGCGGCTCTCAGGGACGGGGCAATGCTACGCGGAGTGGCCGCGGCGACCAAACCCGTGGTATCGCCAGGTATCCGCGGAAAGCGGCTGGGCGCTTCGGAGGATCAGTCGAGCCAGGAAAGGACGGCTTCGGCCGAGCTCACGTTTAGGCCCGTGCCGTCCTCCACAGCCAGGTGCGTGACGACGCCGTCTTCGATACGGGCCGCGTACCGCTTGTTGCGTACACCCATGCCGGCCCCCGACAGGTCGAGGTCGAGGCCCATGGCCTTGGCGAGCTCGGCACTGCCGTCCGCCAGGAACACGACCTTTCCGTAGGCCCCCTGCGAGCGCGCCCAAGCAGCCATGACATAGGCATCGTTGACCGCAGTGAAAACGATCCGGTCGACACCTTTCGAGAGGATTTCCTCAGAACGCGACACGAACCCCGGCAGGTGGGCGTCCGAGCACGTGGGGCTGAAGGCGGCCGGCACGCCGACGAGGACCACCTTTCCCTTACCGAGCACGTCCGCGGTGCTGACCTGCTCGGTCCCGTACTGATCAACGAGCTTCACCTGCACGTCTGGTATGCGCTGCCCCACAGCGATGCTCATATCGTCCTCCTTGTCCTTGGTGTCCGTACTGTTTCGCCAGTGTCCCCACCAGTGTCCCCAGCACTTAGGCGGAGCTTATACGCGGGCCACCGGGAGGGCGGTAGGGCACCCGGGGCACGGGCGAAAACCCCCGTCAGTCGGTCTGGCGGAACTCGATGGCCGCGACCACCACGAAGCCGAAGGCCATGACCGCGACCACGGTGAGCTCCAAGCCGAGGGGGACGTGCCAGCCGTCCCAGGTCACCCCGGGTACCAGCCTCTTGGTGAGGGCAGGGGGGAGCGAGCTCAGGTGTTCGAACACAGCGCGGCGGATGGGGTCGACAGCATAGGTGAGCGGGTCCACGCGGGTCAGCACCTTCAGCCAGGTGGGCAAGCCAGACAGAGGGTACATGGCGCCCGAAAGGAAAAACAACGGCATCACCAGCATGTTGGTCACGGCCATGAACGACTGGAACTGGCGGATCCGCGCCGCCACCACCAGGCCGAAGGCGGTGATCGTGAGCGCCAGTAACAGCAGTTCGGCCAAGACGGTAAACATGAGCGCCGGGTTGTAGGGCACACCCGCCAGGCCCGAGATGCAAATCATGAGCACGCCCTGGACCGACGAAACGAGCGCGCCCCCGAGGCACTTGCCGACGACGAGCGACGTGCGGCTCACCGGGGCGACCAGCATCTCCCGGAGGAACCCGAACTCGCGGTCCCACACGATCGAGCCGGCCGAAAAAAGAGCAGTGAAGAGCACCGACATCGCCGCCGCGCCCGGGTAGAGGAACGTCCGCAGGCTGAGGTGCGAGCCGAACTTCACGAGCGTACCGAGGCCCGAGCCGAGCACGAACAAGAACATGACCGGCTGTAGGAGCCCGACGATCACCCGGAGCGGGTCGCTCGCGAAGCGGATGCACTCGCGTTTCAGGACCACCCACACCGCCCTAGCCTCGTGCAGGGGGCCGGCTCCGGCAGGCGGCAGCTTCCGCGAAGGAGTGCTACCGACAACCGCAAGCTGGCCTCCAAGCCCGACTGGGCCCTCGGCGAGGCCGGCGCGCGGCGCCAGTTCGGAGCTCATCTGCGCATGCCCCTCGTGGCACGGAGCCTCATCCACTCGCTCGGGCCGCCCCCGGCCTCGGCGTCACGGATGGTCGTGCCGGTGTAGGACATGAACACATCGTCGAGCGAAGGCCGGGACACCCCGACCGAGAGCACCGGGATGCCGACCTCGGCAAACTTGGAGAAGAGCTTCGGCACGAACTCGCCCCCCTCGGCCACCGAGAACGTGACGTTCCCTTCGTGCACTGCAGCCTCCAAGCCGAAGTGCTCTTTTAGCGCGCGGATGGCGCCTGCGTCGTTGCCGGTCGAGATCTGCACCCTGTCCTTGCCTACACTGGCCTTCAGCTCGGTCGGGGTTCCCATGGCGACGATCTGGCCCTTATCGATGATGGCGATGCGGTCGCAGTACTCCGCCTCGTCCATGTAGTGAGTGGTCATGAAGATCGTCGTGCCTTCGCTCGCCTTCAAGCTTTTTATGTAGTCCCAGATGGACCGGCGCGTCTGCGGGTCGAGGCCGACCGTCGGCTCGTCGAGGAACAGGACCACGGGGGCGTGGAGCAGTCCCCTCGCTATCTCGAGACGTCGCTTCATGCCTCCGGAGAAGTTCTTCACTTCGGTCTTGGCCTTGTCGGCCAAGCCAACGAGCTCGAGCACAGCCCCGAGCCGCTGGCGCACGAGCGAACGGGGCACCCCGTACAGCTCGGCGTGAAAACGCAGGTTCTGCTCGGCCGTCAGGTAGCTGTCGAGTGTGGGGTCCTGGAACACGAGACCGATCGACCGCCTCACCTCCTCACGCCTGCGCACCACGTCGTAGCCCCCCACCGTGGCGCTGCCCCGAGTGGGCCTAACCAGCGTGCAAAGCATCCCGATCGTGGTGCTCTTGCCCGCCCCGTTGGGCCCGAGGAAGCCGAAGGTTTCCCCCGAGGCAACCTGGAAGTCCACCCCCTTTACCGCCTTGACGTCCCCGAAGTGCTTCTCGAGGCCACGCACGTCGACCGCGGCGCTCCCGGCACCGTCAACGCCGGCTAGACCCAAAGGCGCTGCCACGCCGAGGCAGGCTACCCGCTGCACAGTGTCGCCCGGCATAGCGGTACACTCGTCTACCAAAGGGCCCTTACGGGGATCGGGGCCCAGGAGCAGAGGAGCTCGGGACATGAACCAGAGTTTCGGAGGGTCCCGGCAGCCAACGGCGACCGGCCCAGCCGGTGCCGACCTGCCCCACCTCGTCCTTGCGCGGGGCCTGTTCTTGGGGGTGGCGGGAGGCGTCCTGGCTCTCTTGGCCGGCGCCGTCGTCTTGCTCAGCCTCTTCGCCAGCGCCGGGTTACCGTGGCTGGTAGGCGTGGTCTTGGCGGCGGCCGTGGTAGGAGTGGTCGTGGCCGGTTTCCACGCGGGTGGCCACGGGTGGTTCGTGCCGGTCCCGGTGCTCGTCCTGGCGGTGGCCTGGGCCGTCGTCGTGTCAGCCACAGGCTGGGCTTCCGCGGCTGCGTGGGCGCTGGCGGCCCTGGCCTTGCTCGGGGCCGTCGTCGGTTTCGTCCTCGTCGTCCCAGCCGTCGCCTTCCGCCACGCCGGAGGTCTGGTCACCGGCCCGGCTGCACTGGTCGGCGCCTCGGGGACAGCCGTGACGGCCCTTTCGCCCAAGGGCATATGCCGGGTCCGCAACGAGACTTGGACCGCCGAGTCGATCTCCGGCCCACTGCCGGCGGGTGCACCGGTCCATGTGGCCAGGGTCGACGGGCTCCGGTTGTTCGTCTGGTCAGAAAGTGGCACCGTGCCCGGGCCCGAAGCTTTGGGCGCGGCACACCTAGAAAAGCCCACACACCGAGAAAAGGAGGACGCATGACCGTCGCACTGGTCATCGTCGCAATCGTCGTCGTGGCCGCGCTCGTGCTGGCTGCCACATCCATCAAGATCGTGAAGGAGTACCAGCGCTTCATCTTGTTCCGCTTGGGCCGAGCCGTGGGGGCCAGGGGCCCTGGCTTCACCCTCGTCAACCCCGTGACCGACCGCGTCAACTGGGTGGACTTGCGCGAGCAGTACCTGGAGATCCCCCACCAGACCGCCATCACGCGCGACAACGCGGCCATCTCGATCGACTTCATCATCTTTTACAAGGTCGTCGACCCTCTCGCCTCGGTGCTGTCGGTCCAAAATTTCGAGGGTGCCGCAACCAACATCGCCTCCACGACCCTCCGGTCGGTCGTCGGG
>JAJZYO010000203.1 GCA_021798075.1 Actinomycetes bacterium | reverse complement strand
CCGGCTTCGTGACCGGCGCCGGCCCCCGCGCCTGCCCCACCACACTCCCCGGGGCCCTCTGCTCTGGCCCGAGCCTCCTCACGCCCGTACTGCCCCCCGGTATTCCGAGTAACGTTCCCAGGCGGCCCAGCCTTCAGCGCCGGCGCCCCCGGTGCCGGTTCCGCACCGCCTCACGGGTACGGGCCAGGGCAGCGACCGTCTCCGCGTACCGGCGCTCAGCCACGGCCGTGAACAGGCAGTCGACCACCACCAGTTCTGCTATCCGGCTCGCCATGGCGCCGGCCCGGAAAGCCGTCTCCGAAACGGTGGTGCGCACCAGCACGTCGGCCACCGTCGAGATGGGCGACTTCGGGAAGTTGGTTATGGCGACAGTTGTGGCCCCGGCGCGCCTCGCCTGGCCCAGGGCCTCGACCGTGTCGACCGTGGTGCCGCCGTGGCTGATGGCGATGGCCACGTCCCCGGGCAAGAGGTTGGCCGCCGACGACAGGGCGAGGTGCAAGTCGCTCCAAGCGAACGCCGCCAGGCCGATCCTGTGCAGCTTCTGTTGGAGGTCGGCGGCGACTATCGCGCTCGCGGCCACCCCGTAAATATCGATGCGGCGGGCCGCTTCCACCGCCTCGACCACCCGCTCGAGGGCCCCGGCGTCGAGGTTGGCGACGGTGCTGGCGACCGCCTGCGCGTCTGCCGCCCCCACCTTGGCCACGACCGTGGCGAGGTCGTCGTCGGGGCTGATGTCCGGTGACATGTAGGCCTCCGGCCGGACAGTGGCCCGGCCCGCCGCTTGGGCGAGCGCAATGCGCAACTCCGGGTAGCTCCCGAGGCCGAGCGACCTGACAAAGCGCACGACGGTGGTCTCGGAGGTCTCGGCCATGCCGGCCAGTTCGGTGATCGTGAGGTGAGCAGCGCTCCCCGGTAGCGAGAGGATCACCCGGCCCACCCGTTGCTCGGAAGGCGCCAGCGAGGGCAGCAGGGACTCCAGGTGGGCGAGCACGCCGTCCAAACGGCTGACGCCGGCGACCGCGGCAAGCGGTAGCGCCGTCCCCCCCGTACCCGCCGGCGCGGCGGCCCCCAGGGCAGCGGGCAAGGCCTCCGCCGGTGATAGCACCCCCCGCCCGCCTACGGGCGCTTCGCCACTTGCCCCGCTCATGGCGCCAGCGCCTGGTGCACGGCTCGTCGGAGCGCCTTGATCGTGCCTCGGCCGCGCCCGAAGTGCACGTCGTTGGTGAGCAGGACGACCCAGCGGCCCGAGGGCGGGTCGAAGGCCAATGACGTCCCGGTGAAGCCGCTGTGCGACACGGCGGTCGCCGGCCAGGCCTCCCCGAGCAGGTCGAAGTCATCACCGCGGGCCACCCACCCGAGCCCCCGGTGGCCGCCGCGGCCCGCCGTCCTGTCCCTTACCGCCTCGTCCCGCCAGCACCGGGGGAGCCACTCCGCGCTCTCCGAAACCCAGGCGCCCAGGTAGGCGGCCAGGTCGCCGGCGGTCGAGAAGAGGCCGGCGTGGCCCACCGGCGCACCGAGGGCGGCGGCGTTCTCGTCGTGGACCACGCCGGCGATGTAACTGCCGTCCTCGCCCATCTCGGTGGCGGCCACGTCGTTGGCCGGGCGCGGCCCGAACCCAGTGCTCCCGAGGCCGAGCGGCCGGGCTACCCACTCTGACACCAGGGTGCCGAGGCGCCGGCCCGTGACGGCCTCAGCCAGCCAGCCGAGGAGCATGAAGCCGATGTCGGAATAGACCACCCGTTCACCGGGCACACCTTCGAGCGGCTCCTCCAAGAAGTGCCGTTTGAGCTCGGCCGGCTCCAAGCCGAGGCGCCAGTACTCCCGGTGGGCCGGCAAGCCTGCCGTGTGGGTGAGGAGGTGCTCGACCGTCACTTGGGCCCGTGCTTCGGGCTCGCCCCCAAACCCGGGCAGCAACTCGGCGACCCGGCTGTCCAGCCCGAGGTGCCCGTCGGCCAGCAGGCGGAGCACGACGGGCAGGGTAGCCGTGACCTTGGTGAGCGAGGCCAGGTCGAAAACGGTGCCCGTCTCCATGGGCCGGCCGTGGCCCGAGGGACCGGTCTCGGCCCAGCCGTAAGCCCACAAGAACTCCGTCTCCCGGCCCCAGCCCGCCGCCAGTACACCCCCGGGCGTACTCCCGCTGTCTACCGCCAGGCGCAGCGCGCCAACAGCGGCCGCCGGCCCCGGGGGGAACTCCTGTCCACAGATGTTGCTAGGTTACATCTGCCGCAGGTCGCCAGAAGGTACCCAACATCGTCACGACGAGCTCCCCCACCCCCCGTTGGTGCCGGTACCGGCTGGCGCGCCCACCCCCGCCAGCTCGCCGGCAGGCAGGGCTATGCCGTTGCCGTCGCTGGCGACGCTGACCAGTTCGGGCGCCCACTCGACGGGCTCGGGCAGGCGGACCGAGATCTTCGAGCGGGTCACGTGGGCGTCCACCAGGCGGTCGTGGTAAACGGTGTAAGTCGCCATGAACCCAGGTACGGCATAGACGCGCCCGTCCAAGCCCCGGCCCCGCTTGCCCTCGACGACCGCCTCGACGTCCTCGCCCGAGAGCGTCTTGTGGCTCTCGAGCGCGTGGGCCACGGCAAAGACGTACTGCCTGTTTTGCTCCAGGAGCTCTCGGGTGCGCTCCAAAAGCTCGCTCAGGCGCTCCTCGACCTTCTTGCCCGCGTCGCCTTGCAACAGGTCGGGGCCACCCTGGCCCGGGAACACGCCCTGCTGGCGACGCGCGCCCTGGGAGGCAACCGATTCCCCCATGCCCCAGTAACCCTCCATGAGCCCGGCGATCATGGTCGCCGACTCGAGGTCGCCCGAGACCCCCGACGAGGAGTCCCCGGCAAAAAAGAGCCGCTCTCCGGCGAGAGAGGCAAGCGCCACCATCACGTCGGCCTCGTACTCGCTGCGCCAGCTCGTAAAGCGGTCTTCGGGCTTGATCGACGACACCATCCCTAGGTACGTCTGGCCTTTTTCGATCGTGGCCAAGTCGATCTCCAAGTGCTTGCGGACCCGGTACGCGATGACGGCGTGGCAGGCCTCGTGGACCGCTACGGCGTGGCGCTCCCGCTCGATGTACTCGACGTCCTCGGGCGGCCCGAGATCCTTCAGCCGCTTGGCTTCGAGCACGTCGGACCACGTGATCGCGTCGTGGTGGTGGCGCAGGGAAACGATGAGCGATTCGTTGACCAAGTCCTTGATCGTGGCGCCCGTGGCGTACGGGGTTATGGTGGCGAGCTTTTCCATGTCGTTGTCTGTCAGCTCGTGGTGCACCTTGGCGAAATAGCCCTGGTAAGTGCGGATACGCCCGGCTTTGGACGGGTAGCCGACCCGGTATATGCGGTCTATACGCCCGGGGCGGAGGAGCGCCTGGTCCAAAGAGTTGGGCATGTTGGTCGCCATCATGATCAGGATCCGGAACTTCGGGGGAGGCTTGGGCTTCATGCCGAGGATCTTTCGCACGACTCGGTTCATGAACCCGCGCGGCTTTTGCAACCCCGACATTTCGGCTAGCAGTGCCTCCAGCGTCCCCATGCCCCCGCCACCACCGCCCATGCCGCCGCCTACGAACATCCGGTCGCGCTTGCGACGCCCGTCCCCCGGGCCCTCCACCACGTCCGTGGCCCCGTCCCGCCAAGCAGACAGCACAGCATTGACACCAGGTTCGGAAAGGTAGACGCCCCCATGGCAACCGCCCACGGCCCACGGGCCGGCTTGCTTCATCCCCTGCACGCCGCCGGGGCCGAAAATGCCGCCCCCGGTCGCGATCCCCCGGTTGCCAAGAGAGTCAGCCTCGTCGAAGAACGCGATGACGCCTCCGTAACGCATGGCCAGCTTGCGCAGCTTGCGGAACAGCGACTTTACCTTTAGTGGCCCGATACCTAGGAACATGTTTATGAAGGCAGCGGGCTCTACGAAGACGAAGGGCTTCCCCGTCTCGCCCGCGACCGCCTCGGCCATTAGAGTCTTGCCGGTGCCTGGCGGGCCCCACAGCAATATCCCTCCTGGCACGTAGCCTCCCCGGGACTCGATCGACTCGGGGTCCTCCAAGAAAACGATGCTCTCCTTCACCCTCTCGAGCACGGCGTCCTGCCCCCAGACACCGCTGAAGCGGGTCTTTATGTCATCGGGGAAGTACGTCTCGATGCCGCCTCGCGAAAGGAACCAGAACATCGCGACGAACTGGAGCACCATTATGACGATGAAGAAAAGCCCGTACGCGATGATGCCGAGGGCACCGACGAGCTTGCCGGGGAGCGAGAAAAGGCCCTGGACGGGGCTCGTGTGCTCGGCCGCACCTGCGATGACCGCCACCAAGGCGATCGCGACCAGCCATGCGAGGAGCCTCTTGGCCCTGTACTTGCCCCAGGCGCTGATACCCATGCCGCGACGAGACAGGCCGCCGAAGAAAACGTCTGTCCACAAGTGGTTCCACCAGCCCCAGTGCTCGCTCAACAGGTAGTGCAGCTGGCGGACGAGCTCGATAGCGAAGAGCACTGTCAGCCACCACTTGGAGTTCCACGTCATTACCAGCCCGTCACGGATCGACACGAGCGGGTTTGTGAGGCCGTACCAGAACAGCACGCCCCAGACGCCCGCGACCAAGATGAGCAACCGCACCCGCAACCAAGGCGAGCGTGGCTTGCGCTTCTCCCAGCGCGGCGCCTTCTCGAACACGAGGTCGCCTGGTCCCCCGCCGTCGGCACTCGAGCCGCCCGTGAACGGAGGCGGCGGTGGCTGGCCGATACCTGCGCCGCCGGCTCCACCGCCGCCGGTGCCTACCAGCTGGCTACCCCAGCCGGTCCCCTCACCGCTACCCGTCTCGAGGCCCGCGCTGGCGCCCGGAGCTGGGGCGCCGACGCCGTCGCCGCCCGCGCT
>JAJZYO010000202.1 GCA_021798075.1 Actinomycetes bacterium | reverse complement strand
GGCGGCAGCGAGCTCTGTCAGCGGCATCTACCTCGGTTGCGCCTCGCAAGTCGGGGCTCAGGCCGGCAACATTGCGCGCCGCGCGGCGCTCGCGGCGGGCTGGCCCGAAGGCGTTCCGGGAGTGACCATCGAGTCCCACGTTGCGTCCTCTGCGCAGGCCGTGCATTTGGCGGCCGCCGCGGTTGTCTCGGGGGTGCAAGAACTGGTGGTTGCTGGCGGGGTGGAGGTGATGTCGACCGTGCCGCTCGGAGCGAGCCTGGCACAGCCTGCGGTCGGCAAGCCCATGGGGAAGCGCCTTGCAGCGCGCTACGGGGGGAGCGAGGGCCTGCCTCCGCCTGGGCTCGCAGCCGAAAACGTGGCGCGCCGGTGGTCGCTCACGCGTTCTGACCTCGATTCCTGGGCGCTCGACAGCTATCGCAAGGCGCTCTCGTCCCAAGCGCGATCGCCGAGCTACTTGGCTGCCTTGGGTGGGGTGGAAAGAGACGAGGGGCTCAAAGATCCCCCGTCGCGCTCGTTGGTGCGAGCGCTGGTGCCCGCATACGTTCCAGGTGGTTCGGCCACCGCGGCCAACATGGCCAAGGAGGGCGATGGCGCGAGCGCTGTCCTCCTGGGAGCTGCGCCGGCGGCGCGGAGGCTCGGCCTGGCGCCGAAGGCACGTTTCGTCTCTCTCGCCACGGCAGGCTCAGAGCCAGCGCTTTGGCCGGTGGCTACGGTGCCTGCTACCAGGCTTGCCCTAGAGAAGGCGGGCCTGAGGGCGGATGCCATCGACTGGTGGTATGTCCACGAGAGCAGCTCGGCTGCCGTTTTGGCCTGGGCCAGGGAAATGAACGTGCCAGAAGAGAGGGTCAACCCCGAGGGAGGGGCGCTCGCCAGTACGTCTCCGGCCGGCGCCGCCGGTGGCGGCCTCTTCGCCATGGCCGCTCACTGCCTGGCCGAGGGGAGCGGGCGCAGGGCACTCGTAAGCGTCGCGGCAGAAGGGGGGGTCGCTACCGCATGTGTCCTGGAGCGAGTCCCCTGAGGCCGGCCCATTGTCCACAGCTGTGGATAACTCTGCGAAGTGTTACAGAAACGTAACTTTCTCGTAATGTGGCGAGGCCCAGGCCCAAAGGGCCCCTGGGTCAGCGGTACTGGGCAGAGACCGCAAAACCACACACGATGAGCCCCAAACCGCCGAGAAGGTACCAGTTGGAGGGTGCGGAGGGCAGCAGGCTGATGTAGTTGAGCACGATCATCAGCACCCCGACGCTGAAGAACGTGATCATTATGGCGGGCACCCACCATGGGCTGTGGCGGTATTCGGCAGAAAGCGGCGCGGTGTAGCGGCCGCTCGATGAGGTCAGGGTGCGGCGCTCCTGGGCGCTCGGCGTGACCCGCCCGGGGGCGTCCTTGGTACGGCGCGGCATGGTTAAAGACTAGGCGAACGCGGACGGTCGTTGGCTGGCAGCCCCGTGCCCAGGAACTTCCGGCCGCTTCTCGGGGTGAGAGGAGTCTCGAGGGGCCCCGATCGAGGCGCAACCATCCGATAGTCGCCCGCCCTGGCGCTAGCGTCTCGGTACGTGGGAGTTGACGCGCGCGTGCTCGTGGTCGACAACTATGACTCGTTTGTGTACAACCTCGTCCAGTACCTCGGCGAGCTCGGTGCGGACCCAGTGGTGGTTCGCAACGACGCCTTGGAGCTTGCCGACGTGGAGCGGCTGGCTCCCATGGGTGCAGTCATCTCGCCCGGACCGGGCCGACCGGAAGACGCCGGTGCCAGTGTGGCGCTCGTCAGGGAGTTCGCCGGCCGGTTCCCGCTGCTTGGAGTGTGCCTTGGCCACCAGGCGATCGGCTACGCCTTTGGCGCCCAGGTTGTCCGCGCCCCCGAGTTGTTGCACGGCAAGACTTCGGACGTGCAACACGATGGGAGGGGGATCTTCGAGGGGCTACCGCAACCGCTCACCGCTACCCGTTACCACTCCTTGGTGGTGGACCGGGGGTCGTTGCCGGGGGACCTGGAGGTCAGTGCCTGGGCCGCGGACGGCACCATTATGGGCTTGCGGCACAAAGCCCTGGCAGTGGAGGGCGTTCAGTTCCACCCTGAAGCCGTGTTGACCGCAGCCGGCCACAGGCTCGTCGCGAACTGGCTGGCCCTGTGCGGTCTACCTAAGGCACTTCATGTGGCGACCCTCTTACCGGGAGTGGCAGAAGGAGCTGCGAAGGGCCTGAACTAGCGTCCGGGCGGCCCGCCTGGGGGCCCTGGACCTCCAGGCGGCGTGGTCACCGCCGCCGCGGTTGTGGCGCTGGCCGGTGCTGTGGTCGTGGTGGTCCCGGCCGGGGCCGTCGTGGTCGTCCCAGCAGGTGTGGTCGTGGTGGTCCCGGCCGGGGCCGTCGTGGTCGTCCCAGCAGGTGTGGTCGTGGTGGTCCCGGCCGGGGCCGTCGTGGTGCTGGCCGGCGACGTGGTCGTCGTAGTGCTGGCAGGCGGCGTGTAGAGGCCGACCTTGAGCGTCACGGTGCTGTTTTGACCGATGGTCTTGCCTGGTGGGGGATAGGTGGCAACGACCATTCCGTTTTGGGCCCGGTTTGTGGTTGGTTGCGGGACGACGGAGGGAACGAGGCCGAGCGCCTTCAGCTGCTTTTGAGCCTGGACCAACCCCTCGCCTATCAGGCTTTGGGGCACGGTGCTCGTCGGCTCTCCCTTTGAGACGTAGAGCGTGATGGGGGTGTTCCATGCTTCGGGGTTGCCGGCACCGGGCGATGTATAGACGACTAGGCCCTTTTTTACCGTAGTGGAAGCCACATTTTGGATGTTCGGCGACAGCCTCAGGTGGTCCACGCTCAATTTGTAGCCTGCTTCGGCAGGGTTGAGGCCCTGGAGGTTCGGGACGATCGTGGTCTTCCGGCCCGCCGAGCAGTAGACCTTGACGGTGCCGCCCGAGCCGACCTGGTCCCCCGAGGCGGGGCTCGTCGAGATGACGTAACCCTGGGCAATGGTGCTGCTGTTTTGCTGGATGGGCTTGTAGATGAGGTCGACCGAAGTGAGGGCTGTGTCGGCAGAACTACAAGTCTTGCCGGTCAGGTTGGGCACGGACACGAGCGGGGGGCCGGTGCTCACGTCAAGGGTGATCGGGTCTTTCGGCGACGCGCTGGAGCCGTATGCAGGTGCAGTGCCGATCACGAGGCCCTTCGAGACGAGTTTGCTCGTCTCATAGTGGACGGAGGGGTGGTGGAAGCCGGCGGATGCCAGTTTGGTCCTCGCTACCGGCAACGTGTAGCCCTTCACATAGGGCACCCTCGTTGCTGTCTGTTGGCCCCACCAGCCCGCATTACGCCCGATGAAAAACACCAGTACACCGAGCACGGCTAGCAAGAGCGCGAACAGTGAGCCCCACCAGCCGGCTCGGGAGCGCCGCCTGGGGCCGTCTTCGGCAGCGAAGGCTGTCTGCTGGTAGGTCGGCTCAATACCGCCTTCCCCAGGTGCTGACTGCGGCCCGTAGGGGTAATGAGAAGGCGGCCCGGCCACTGCCCTCGTCTCGCCCGGCACCGAGCCTTGCCGAGCCGCGACCGGGTGGCCTGCTTCGAAGCGGAGAAGGTCGTCGCGCAGGTCAGCCGCGCTTTGGTAGCGGTCGTCGGGGTCTTTTGCCATCGCCGCCAAGACGATCGCCTCGAAGTCGGGCGGTACCGTGGGGTTCGCCTGCGAGGGGGGCATCGGTTCTTCTCGGACGTGCTTGTAAGCAATTGCGACCGGGCTGTCGCCTGAAAATGGCGGCCTCCCCGTCGCCATCTCGTACAGCACTACCCCGAGCGAGTAGACGTCGCTCCTCGCGTCTACCGCCTTTCCTTGCGCCTGCTCGGGTGAAAAATACGTAGCGGTGCCCATAACGGCGCCCGTTTGAGTGAGGCCCTCGCTCGCGTTGCTGATGGCACGCGCGATGCCGAAGTCGCCGACCTTCACCCTCCCCGCCTGGTCTATGAGCACGTTGCCGGGCTTCACGTCCCGGTGGATCACCCCCCGCCTGTGGGCGAAGTCCAACGCTTCGGCGATCTCGGCCCCTATGCCCGCGGCCCGCCTCGCAGGGAGCGGTCCACGACGGATCAGCGATGAGAGCGTCTGGCCGTCGATGTACTCCATCACTATGAAGTAGGTGTGCTCGCCCTGGCCCCAGTCGTAGATCGAGATGATGTTGGGGTGGGAGAGATTGGCAGCTGCCTGCGCCTCGCGGCGGAACCGCTCTACGAATGAGGGGTCGGAGGAGAGCTCGGGGAACAAGACCTTGATCGCGACCGGCCGGTCGAGCAGCAGGTCCTGGGCAAGGTAGACCTGTGCCATGCCGCCGCGGGCGACGTGGCGCACGAGCTCGTAGCGGTTGCTGAAGACTTCAGGCGAAGACATTTCCGCTCCAGCCTAGGTTGAGTGACCTGCTTCGTAGAGCGCGCGGCGGGCCTCCATTTGCTGTTACCACTGTCACGACGCCCTGCCTTGGAGGTACGACTGGATGATGGCTTTGGCTATTGGCGCAGCGATCGTGCCGCCTTGGTACTGCACTCCAAGCGGCTGGTTCTCTACCAGTACGCATACTGCGATTTTCGGGTTTTGTGCGGGGGCAAAGGCCACGAACCACGTTTCGATGCTGGACCCGCCAGTTTGAGCCGTCCCCGTCTTGCCAGCGACTTCTATGCCCGGTATTCGCGCTGCCACGCCCGTCCCGTTGGGGCTATTGACGACGGAGAGCATGAGGGTGGTGACCTTGGCCGCCGTAGCAGGGGAGGTTGCGCGGAGCCACGCCTTTGGCTTGTAGGTCTTCACGACCTGGCCTTGGGAACCGGTGACGTCCGCCATGAGGTGAGGCGTCATGATCACGCCTTTGTCGGCGATGGCGGCCGCGTCGAGGGCCATCGTCAGGGGTACGGC
>JAJZYO010000201.1 GCA_021798075.1 Actinomycetes bacterium | reverse complement strand
AGCGCCACAAAGTCGAGCGCCCCTTCGTCCCTCATCTCAAGCCCGTACTGCACATGAGGAGCCTAGCCCTCCCGGGAGCCCCGACCGTCCAGGGACCCGGCCCAAAGAGGCCCGAGTGCCCAGCACGGTCCCGTCGCACCCACGCCACCCTAAGCCGCTGGCCCTGCCAGAGACCTGGGATCTTCGTGTAAAGCGACCCTTCACTCGAAGTTAATCGGCCTGCCCCCTCTTGGTCACCTGCCGTTCAAGACGAACGCGTACGTTCCGCCCATGCTCATCCATAACACCGAAAAGACCGGCGCGCCGAAACGGGCGGCTCGCGCCCTCGTCGCGGCCACAGGTTGCGCCACGATGGTGGCCACCATAGGTGCTACGGCCGGGGCCGGCGTCGCCCAGGCGGCAACGACGTCCACCGTCCCCCTCGTCGTCTACTCCGCCCAGGGCTACGATTCCACCGAGACCACCGCCTTCCAGAAGGCAACAGGCATACCGGTGGAGCTCGACGACAACAGCACCGGACCGCTCCTCACCAAAATCGAAGCGGAAAAGAACAACCCCAAGTGGGGCCTCTTATGGGTCGACGGCGCAACTGCGTTCGCCTCCCTGGACCAGCAAGGGCTCCTCATGAAGGGCTTCGAGCCCAACGTCTCATGGAACCCCCTGGGCCAAAAGGCTGTGCCACCGGACCACAGCTACATCCCGACCGGCCTCACGATGGCCGGGACCCTCGTGTACAACTCGAAGACCGTCTCGAACCCCCCAACCACCTGGCAGGCCCTGCTTGGCCCCAAGTGGAACGGCGAGATCGGCATGAACGACCCTGCCGTCTCCGGCCCCACCTATCCCTTCGTAGCCGGCATGATGCAGCACCTCGGCAGCGTGACGGCCGGTGAGAAGTACTACACCGCCCTCGCCAACAACGGCCTGCACGTCTACCTGACCAACGGCGACACGCTCGCGGCCTTGGAGGCGGGGCTCATCAAACTCGCCCTCATCCAGAGCTCAGCGGGGATCGGCGCAACGATAAAGACCCACGGGGTGATAAAGGTCAAGTTCTTGAACCCGGTCGCGGCGCTCCCGAGCGCCATCGGCATCGACGCCAAAGCACCCAAGGCCGAGCAACTGGAGGCCGAGAAGTTCGCCGAGTTCGTGCTCTCGGCGCAGGGCCAGAAGCTCATGCAGTCGGGCGACCCGACTGGCGACTCGCTCTACTGGCCAGTGGTCAAGGGCGTCAACGCACTGCCCGCCCTTCCCAAGCTGAGCACCATCCCAGTCGAGAACATCAACCCATATACCTGGGGCGCTCGCGAAAACGTCGTCAATACCTGGTTCACCAACAACGTCGTCGAGTAAGGGGCCGAACCAGGTGGCCCAGGCCCTCCCTGCGGCACTACCAGAAGAGCTCGGCCGACCGACCCCGGCCGTTCGGCCGTGGTCGGTCGTTGCCGGCGCGCTCAGCCGCAGCGGCGGCAACTTCTTCATATGGGCGGTCCTCATATTCCTCGTCGCGTTCCCCGTTGGAGCGTTCCTCCTCCTCGCGTTCACGCCGCGCCTCTTCGGCCAGGGGGCCTCGTGGTTTACGCTGTCGGCGTTCAGCCAGGCGCTCCAAGGCAAGGCCTTCGTCGCTCTCTGGAACTCGATATGGGTCAGCTTCGCCGTCTGCGCACTCGACATCGTGATCGGGGGCGGCGTCGCGTGGCTGTCGATGCGCACCAACATAGGCGGACGGAGGATCTGGCCCGGCTTCATGTGGGGCCTTCTCCTCGTACCGAGCTACCTGATCGCGCAAGGCTGGCAGTACCTCCTCGAGCCCAAGGGCGTCACGTACCAGCTCGGGCTCTATAGCCCCTTGCTCTATCACAGCTTCTTCAGCCCGGCTGGCGTCGTGTTCGTGGACGCGCTCGTCAACGCGCCCTTCTCCTACCTCACAATTTCGGCAGCGCTCGGCGGCCTCGGCAGCCAGTACGAAGAGGCCGTCAGGGTCCACGGCGGCGGGAGGCTCGCCACCTTCAGGGTCGTGGCACCCGTGCTCGCACCCGCCGTCCTGGCCTCTATCGCGATCGTGTTCGCAGAGACCATGAGCGACTACGGCGTCGCCTCCACCCTTGCATTCCAGTCCCGCTTCCAGATGGCCACCTATGGGATATTCGAATCGATAAGCCAGCTCCCGGCGAACTTCGGCGTAGCCGCAGTACTTTCGATCCTGCTCCTTGCCGTCGCTGCCATCCCGATTGGGATCCAGTCCCGGGTCACGAGGGGCCGCAGCTATGCTATTTTGTCCGGGCGGACGCGGCCGGCTACACGCTACCGCCTCGGGCGGCCGGCCAGGTTGGCGCTCACCTCCATCGCAGCCCTCTTTTTCCTCCTGGCGCTCGGAGCACCGGCCTTCGGCGCCTTCCTTGGGAGCTTCGTCCAGAACCTTGGCGTCCCCGACGGGGCGCAGCACCTCACGCTTAACGCGTACAAGGAGGTCTTCTCTGGCTCGATTGCCTACGGGCACGTAGTCCAAGAAGGTGCCACAGGGCTATTAGCGCCCGTGCTCCTCTCAGCCGAGCTCTCGGCCATAACTGCCACGCTCACAGCAGTAATCGGCCTCGCCATCGCGCGGCTCCTCGCCGCCAGGCGGCCCGGCAAGTGGACAAAAGCAGGCGACCTCCTCTTGGTCGGGTCGATAGCGTTGCCGGGCATCGTGCTCGGCGCTGGTTACATTTTCGCCTTCAACCTCCCGTTTACGAGCCGGGTCGGGCTCGACCTCTACGAGACCCTGCCCTTGTTGGTGATGGGGTACCTGGCAACGTCCATCCCGACGCAGTCTCGAATTATGGTCGGCCAGGTAGCCCAGGTCCACGGGTCGTTGATGGAGGCGGCCCGCGTCCACGGTGCCCGCGCCTTGTCCGCGTGGCGCTCTGCGTACGTGCCCGTCGTCTCCCGAGTCCTCGTGCTCGCGTGGCTAATCACGTTTACAAAGACGTTTTTCGAGTTGCCGATCTCGCAGCTCCTCTACCCGCCCGGCAAAGAAACTGTGTCCGTAGCGATAAACAGTTGGCTATCCAACTACCATTACGATATCGGGACCGCGATGACCGTCATCGCCCTCTTGGCCAACTTCTTGGTGATAGCGCTCGTTCTCGGGGCCTTCCGGTTGTTGGCGCCAGAGGGCTGGCGCCGGATGGGAGGGTGGCGTCCAGTTGGCTGAAGCTGAGAGTTCAATGACTTCGTCTCCGATAAGGGGGGAAAGGGTCGACATCGCCGGCGCCACGAAGTTGTTCGGGGCCAAGGCGGCGCTCGCAGGAGTGCACCTCCACGTAGAACCCGGCACCTTCCTCGTACTGTTGGGGCCCTCGGGCTCCGGCAAGACGACGCTCCTCCGGTGCCTGGCCGGGATAGAGCGCTTGAGTGAAGGCACCGTCTCGATCGGGGGCCAGCTCGTCGCGGGCGGGGGTTTGCACCTGCCGCCCGAGCGCCGGCGCCTAGCGATGGTGTTCCAGGACTATGCGCTCTGGCCCCATATGACTGCTCTCAAAAACGTCATGTTCCCACTTCGCCAGCTGCGGGTGGGCACGAACGAGGCGCGCCGGCGCGCCCAGGAGATGCTGCAACGCGTCGGCCTCGGAAGGCTCGGCGAGCGCTACCCCAACGAGCTCTCAGGCGGAGAGCAGCAGCGCGTCGCCCTGGCGCGCGCCCTGGTTGGCGGTGCCGGGCTAGTGCTATTCGATGAACCGCTTTCCAACCTCGACGCCGACATGCGCGAACAGCTGCGCCTAGCGATCTCAACCCTCGCCCGCGACAGCGGCGCTACTTCGGTCTACATCACCCACGACCAGGCAGAAGCCTTCGCCCTTGCCGACCGCATCGGCGTGCTGCGCGACGGGCGCTTGGTGCAGCTCGGCTCGCCCGAGGACCTCTACCGCCAACCAGCAAGCCCGTTTGTTGCTCGCTTCACGGGTATCTGCACCGAGACGCCGGTCACGCCCGCAAGCGACCCCGACGGCTCCGCGGGGAGGGGCGCCGGCGCCTTGGACGTGCGCCTCCCCGGGATCGCTGGCGCCACCACGAGGGCCACCATGCCAAGGGCAGTGCCCAGCGGAGTGGCGCTGCAGATGTTCGTGCGGCCTTCGGCAGTCCAGATCGTGCAGTCCGCGGAGGCCCAGGTCATGGCTCGAGTCCGCGACGTCGCGTTCGCCGGCCGGGGCTACGAGCACGCCCTAGAGGCTGACGGCCAGCTCCTCTTTACGCGGGTCTTCTCCCTGCAACGGTGGCCGCGCGGCAGTACAGTCGGCGTTCAGCTCGCCCCCGACGGCTGCTTGGTGCTACCGGTGGACCCTGCCCTGGAGGGCGTTGTCGACGGAGACGGCACCGGCGGGACAGGCAAAGCCTTGGTCCCCGGTGGCACCGACCTCGTCGACCTGACAGGACTCGGCAACAAGTAGGGTGGCCACGCCATGCATGCAAGCGGGATAGGCCTCGCCGTCGCCGTCTTCCTAGGGAGCACCGTCGAGAGCGTGGAGGCGCTCACGATCATCGCCGCCGCCGGGGTTAGCAGGGGTTGGCGTTCGGCCCTCGAGGGAGCAGCTGCTGCCCTTGCCCTTCTCGTCGTCGTCGTGGGCGCGCTCGGTCCTGCGCTTGTCTACCTGGTACCTATAGATGCCCTGCGCGCCGTCGTCGGGGCGCTGCTATTGATTTTCGGGCTGCAGTGGCTACGCAAGGCGGTCCTGCGGGCCGTGGGCCTAAAGGCCAAGCACGACGAGGACCTCATCTTCAAAAAGCACGTCGAGGGGCTCTCTGGTGCCGCCCCCGCATATGGAGCTCCAGGTACGGCCTTGTCGGCACGGCAGAGGAGGAAGGCCCAACGCGACGCAGCGGGGTTCGCTGTCGCCTTTAAGGGGACATTCC
>JAJZYO010000200.1 GCA_021798075.1 Actinomycetes bacterium | reverse complement strand
CGCAGGGAGCGGGCTCTCCAGCGCCTGATGGGCAACAAGCCCAGGGGGGTCGGGGGCCCAGCCGGGCAGCCGGCTGACGGCGCCCAGGGTGTGCTGAGCAGTTCGGAGGCGCAATGGCACTGACGGACGCGCGGCCACCAGCCGGGCAGAGTGCTCCGGGCTTACCGGCAGGGATTCCTCATGTGGCACCGCGGCGTCGCAAGGCGCTCGCGACGCGCCGCCAGAAAGTCGTGGCGGGCGTCATAGTGGTCGGGGCGTTCTCGTTCCTCCTCTTCCGGGGCCTCACAAACGCGCTCAATTACTACTTGACGGCAAACCAGGCCGTCGCCCAGCGCGCCCGTCTCGGGAACACCGACTTCCGCATCCAGGGGACCGTCGTGCCCGGGCTCCGCGATACTGGCGGGAAGCTCTATTTCACCATAACTTCTCACCATGTAGACGTACATGTCGTGAGCACCGGCGCTCCTTCCCAGCTGTTCAGGGTCGGCATTCCGGTGGTGCTGGACGGCCACTGGCAGGGATCCGTGTTTTCCAGCTTCCAGATAATGGTCCAGCACGGTTCGACGTACACGGCCGCGCACCAGAAAGCCAGGACAGCGGCACCCCCCGGCGGGCGGCAACCTCGATGAACATCGCGCTCGGCGAAAGCGGCCTCGTCCTCGCCCTCCTCGGTGCCGTGGCCGGTGCCGTCCTCCTCGCTGTCGGGACGCTCCGGCGGCGCCCCGGTCTCGTCCGGGGGGGCCAGAGCTACATCTGGCTCGTCGTAGCCGGGATGGTGGTAGCCACCTTCGCCATGCAGCGTGCGCTCCTCACCCACGACTTCAGGCTCGTCTATGTAGACAACAACGACAGCACTTTCACGCCCCTCGTCTACCGGGTGACGGCGATGTGGTCGGCGCTTTCGGGTTCGATCCTTTTGTGGGCGCTCATACTGTCGGGCTACCTGGCCGCCATGTGGTACGTCTTCCGGCGTCGCCGGGACGAGCCGCTCGTCGTGTGGGCCAAAGTCACGGGGTACGCCGTGGCGGCGTTTTTCATCGGCTTGATGCTGTCTGTTTCCAACCCCTTCGCCCGGGTGCAGGGTGCTGTGCCGACTCAGGGCCCGGGGCCGGACCCGCTTCTTCAAGACCGCCTCCTCGTGGCGTTCCACCCGCCGCTCTTGTACCTCGGTTTGGTCGGATTTACCGTGCCTTTCTGCCTTGCCGTCGGGAGCCTCGTGAGCGGCGAGAGCGCTTCGAACTGGCTCCAGGAGAGCAGGCGGTGGGCCATAGTCGCCTGGGCCTTCCTCTCTGCGGGGATCGTGCTCGGGATGTGGTGGAGCTATCAGGTGCTCGGGTGGGGAGGCTACTGGTCATGGGACCCTGTCGAGAACACGGCCCTATTGCCGTGGCTCACCTCGACGGCGTTCTTGCACTCGGCTCTCGTCCAGCAACGAAAGGCGATGCTCGGGGTGTGGAACCTCTCGCTCTTGCTGGCCACCTTTTGCCTCACCGTCCTCGGTACCTTCTTCACCCGCTCGGGCGTGTTGGAGTCGGTGCACTCTTTTACGAGCGACGGTTATGTCGGCCCCTACCTGCTCGGGTTCTTCGGTCTCGTCGTCGCCGTCTCCATCGGTTTGCTGGCCTGGAGAGGCGACCAGCTGCACAACGCCGGCACGGTTTCCACCCCTGTTTCGCGGGAGGGTGCCTTCCTTGCCAACAACTTCCTCTTTGCCGCCTTCGCCTTCGTCGTGCTGTTGGGGACGGTCTTCCCGCTCGTCGTCGAGGCGGTCAACGGCTCGACCCTGACGGTGGGCGGCCCGTTCTTCGACACGATGACCATGCCGATAATGCTCTGTCTTTTGTTCCTGATGGCCGTCGCACCGGCGCTCCCCTGGCAGCGCGCTTCTACAGAGCTGCTACGCCATCGCCTGGCATGGCCAGCAGTGGGGGCCGTCGGGGTCCTCGTGGCGTGCCTGGCGGCGGGGCTGCGCGGGCTCTGGCCGCTCGTCGTGTTCACCCTCGCAGCCTTCGCCGGCGGGTCGGCGCTCCGCCAGCTCGTACTTCTCGTACGGCGGAACGGCATTTCGGCCCTCCCCGGCCGGACAGGCGGCGGGATGGTGGTCCACATCGGCATCGTGCTCGTGGCCGTCGCCATCGCCGCTAGCCACGCTTACCAGCAACAGAGCCAGCTCGCACTGTCACCGGGCCAGTCGGCAAGTTTCGAGGGCCACCGGTTGGAGTACGTGGGGCTCCGTACGGTCAACAAGCCCAGCCGAGACATCGTGGAGGCCGTCGTCCGCATGGACGGCACGGACTACTACCCGGCGGTCGAGTCGTTCCCGCTCTCCAACGAGGCCATCCCGAGCCCGGCTATACGCTCTACGCCCGCCCAGGACATCTACCTCACTTTGGCCAACGTCCCCTCCAGGGCGAGCGGGCCGGTTGCCATCGGCGTGATCATCGAACCGCTCGTCCTTTGGTTGTGGACGGGTGGGCTGGTGGTCGTCATCGGGGCAGCACTCTCTTTGTCGAGGCCGTCCCGGCGCCGCTCGGGCCGTCCTCGTTCGGGGCGGGGCGAGGCTCGTGCCCTCGTCGAAGACCACCCCTTGGCCGGAGCCGAGACCGTCGGCGTGGGGGCAGGAACGGGCCTGTGAGCGGGAGCGTGGGCCGAGGCGTACTGCCGGCGGGGCAGTCGCCGGCAGCCGGGGGCAACGGCCGGGAAGCGGTCGCGCCGGCGGCCCCGCCTGGACTTGGGGACAGCACCGGAGAAGCGGTCGCGCCGGCGCCCCCGCTGGCACCAAGCGGCCGGCGCCGCCGGACCGTGCTGTGGGCGGCGCTGGGCGCTGCTGTCGTGGTGTCGGCCCTTTTTGCCGTCATAGTGTCGGCCAAGCCCTCTTCGGAAGTCCTCGGGAAGAGCCCCCTTCTCGGAAAGCCGGCGCCGGCGGTCTCGGGGGAAGGCCTCGGCGGCGGCCGCTATTCGCTGTCGCAGTTCCGGGGCAAGTGGGTCCTCGTCAACTTCATGGCAACGTGGTGCGTGCCCTGCCAGCAGGAGATGCCGCAGCTCCTCTTGTTCTCGAAGCAACACGCCCGGGCGGGCGACGCCATGGTCCTCACCGTTGCCTACGACCCGTCCAACGTCGCCCAATTGCGCACGTTCCTGGCGGAAAGAGGTGCACGCTGGCCAGCCGTAGACGACCCGGAAGCGTCGGTGTCCTACGCGGTACAGGGCTTGCCTTCTTCGTTCCTGGTCGCACCTGGCGGGACCGTGGTCGCCTACATCGAAGGTGAAGTGAGGGCCAAAGACCTGGACGCCTGGATCCGGCAAGCCGCTGCCAAGGGTTACGCGGCCTGAGCCGTGCCAGGGGAACCGGTTGCCCCCGCGGAAGTTGCCGGGCCGGACGAGGAGGAGCAGGCGCTCTCGCCCGAGGGGCGCGGGACCGCTAGGCGCGTCTTCTGGCTGGCGGCCGCCGCTCTGGTCGTATGTGTGGCGCTGGCGGCCGGCACGGGGCTGTTCGGGGGGAGGGCGGGGCACCAGTCGCTTTACCAGCGGACGATGGAGATTGCCGGCCAGTACCGTTGCCCTGTTTGTGCCGGCGAGTCGGCGGCGGCATCGGACGCCCCCGCGGCGGCCGAGATCCGGCACCTGGTGCGTAAGTGGCTCGAAGAGGGCCGGAGCCCGGCGCAGATCCGCTCTTACCTTGTGGCCGACTACGGGCCGTCGATACTGGAAAAGCCCCCTGCTTCTGGCTTGGACGTGCTGGTATGGGTGGTGCCGGCACTGGCCGTTGCCCTCGGTGCCGTCGGTCTCGCTCTCGCCTTCGCCCGCTGGCGGCGGGCAGGGACGATGACGGCCCCCGTCCTCCAACCGCACGGCGCGGCGGCGCCACCCGCCTCGCGGGCCAGCCTTCCCGGCCCGGAGCCAGCCGGGAGGGGCCCAACCAAGACGGAGCCCGCGCCCGCGCCGCGCCGGCGACCTTGGTACCAGCGCCTAATGGTGCCCGCCGGCGTGGGGCTCATGGTGCTCGGGACCGTCTTGTATGTCGTTGACCGCTCCTCTCCCGAGCTACCGGGCGGCACGATCACGGGCAGCACGACGGGGCTCATCGTCGAGCTCGAGGAGGCCCAAGCGTTCATGGGGAAAGACCCGGCCAAGGCGCTCCAGATCTACGGCCAGATCCTGGCTAGCAACCCGGACCAACCCATCGCCTTGACAGCTGAAGGGTGGATCTTCGCCGAAGCGGGGTTTGCGTCCCGGGCAATGCCGCTGCTCACCAAGGCAGAAAAGGTCGACCCTTCCTACGGCCCCGCCCACTTGTACCGCGGCCTCGTGCTCCTCGAGTACGAAAAGGCCCCTTCGGCAGCTGCCGCCGAGCTGGAGTGGTACCTCGGCCACGACCCCTCGCCGGGCCTGGTGAAGGTGGCCGAACAGGCCCTCGCCGATGCGAGGGCCGGTGACGCGAAGTCCCACTGACCACCCACTGCGCTGCCCTGGGGGGCCGCCGCACAACGTCAGGCTTCCCAGCGGCATTTCAGCTGCTGGGCTACGAAGCGGGCCACGGATGCCAGCGGTTCGGGTTGGCCTTCCAAGAAGCAGACGTGGGCGTCGGTCGTGGCGGGGTCGTCGCCCGGTGGGCTCGGGTAGGCCATTACCACCCTGCCGGCCAAGGCCACGGGGCCAGCGGAGGAGGCGGGCGCGACCGAAAGGTCCAGTTGGACCTCGATGATGTCGCCCGTGCGGAGCTGGCGCGCTCTCTCCAGCTTCAGCCCTCCATTTGAGAGGTCGGCCACGAACGCCTCGTGCGGCTCTCCGCGCTTGTTGTCCCTCAGGAGGCATACGCCAGCCGCCAGGGCCACCCCAACGCGTGGGTCGAGCCGGCGCTGGATGAACATCGGCGCGTCGAGGAGCTCGACCTCTACCTTGCGTTCGCC
>JAJZYO010000199.1 GCA_021798075.1 Actinomycetes bacterium | reverse complement strand
AATGCGATAACGGCCCAGCCCTGGGTCACCGTGGACCCGACGAGCGGGGAGGTCTACGTCGCCTACTACACGACGGCCTATGACACGCTTTACAACCACATGGTCGACGTGGTCCTCCAGAGCTCGACCGACGGGGGGAGCACCTGGACCGCCACCAGGCTCACCACGACCTCGATCGAACCCAACGCCGACCCCGCCTACTTCGACTACATGAGCACTTTTGGCGGGGCTTTCCTCGTCCCCCAGTTCGGCGACTACTTCCAGGCCACCGCCTACGACGGGACGGTGTGGACGAGCTACTGCGCCACCTACACCGCCGAGCTCGGCACCTTGCAGACCGACCCCTACCTCAACGTGACCTCGGGGTAGGTAGCGAGCCGGCCGGCGAGGTTACGCTCGGGCCGGCGCAGCCCGCCATGTACCTGCATGAGGGCGAGCTGCGCCGGCCGGCTGTCTTGGCTCGGAGCCAACCACCCTTTTTTTCCGCCGGTCCCGAACAAATGTTTGCTATAGTGGTCCGAGCAACGCAATGAGCCTCGTGGCCGGCTATGTGGGCCTCCTGCAAACCGAGCGAGTAGTGCCGTGGGCCAAGAGCCCACCAGGGAGGTACAGACGTGTGGAGGATCACGTTGGCTCTGTCGCGGCGACGGGGGGGATCGTGTCATCTGCAGGGACATCCACGGGTGCCAACACCGTGACGTCACCTGTCGGTGCTGCCGCACCCACCAACGACGCTGGGGCCCCGAGCCCCGCGCCAGCAGCTATCTCCCAAGCCGCCGAGGACTTCCGCCGCCTGCTTGCCGGCTTCGAGCCCGACGAGCTAACGCCCTCGAGTTGCGCCGATGTGGCCGAGGCCCTGGCCAAGACCGAAATGGCCTGCGCCGCGGCCAGGGCGCGGGCGGCGGCGAGGGCTGCCAGGGCTGGTGAGCACCGCCGGCGTGGCTTTGCCGACGTCCAGGACTGGCTCTCGTCGAGGACCGGCTCGACCATGGGCAAGGCGCGCACGGAGATCGAAACGGCGCGTGAGGCGGAGAAGCACCCCGCGATCGCCGACGCGCTGCGCCAAGGCGAAGTGTCGCTTTCTCAAGCCGAAGAGGTGGTGCGCGTGGAGCGCGAGGTCCCGGGCTCCGCCGAGGCCCTTTTGGAGGTGGCACGGCGCTCCGGGCTCGGGCAGCTACGAGAAGAGGCCCGCAAGGTCACGCTCGGGTCATTGGCCCCAGAGGACCTGGAGCGCCGCCAGCGCCAAGCGCGGCATTTCCGCCACTGGCGTGACGCCCTCGGCATGGTGTGCTTCTCGGGAGCGCTCCCTCCAGATGTGGGAGTTGGGATCGCCAACCGCGTCGACGCCGAGGCAGCACGGCTCCGCCGTGAGGTCGGACCGGAGGGAAAGTCAGAGCCCTTCGAGGCCCACGCCGCCGATGCCCTCGTCAAGCTGTTGCAGGGACAGGGCGAGGGCAGCGGCCGGACCGAAGTCGTCATCGTGGTGGACCTCTCGGCTTACCGGCGGGGCCACGCGCACCCGGGCGAGCTGAGCCACATCGTGGGCGGCGGCCCGGTCCCGGTGCGCTCCGTGAAGGAAGTAATGAAAGACGCCTTCGTGAAAGCCGTGGTCCACGAAGGCGTAAAGGTGCTCCGTGTCAAGCACTTCGGCAGGCACATGAAAGCCGAGATCCGCACCGCCTTGGAGCTGGGCCAACCCCCTGGCTTCGAGGGAGCCAAGTGTTCTTTGCCGGGCTGCGACCGCCGCTACGGCCTCGAGTGGGACCACGTCCGCCCGTTCTCCCTGCATGGCCCGACCAGCTACGACAACATGCAGCCTCTCTGCAAGCCCCACCATTGGGAAAAGACACAGCGGGACAAGGGAGTTTCGTGAAAAAGAGCACAGAGGGGGCGAGCACTGCGCCAATGCGCTCGCCGAGGGAGGCTTGCGGGTGGCGCTGGTGCAACGCGAGCTAGTCGGTGGCTTGGTGTTCCCATTGGCCCTGGCCGCTCACGCGATGACACGGAGCACCTCCTCCACGGAAGTGAGGCCGGCCGCCACGCCCATCAAACCGGCTTGGCGCAGGGTCAGCATCCCGTCGGCGATGGCGGCCTTCCTTATGTCCTCGGCGTGGGCATGCTCGACGATCATGCGCTCGATCTCCTCGTTGACCGTCAGCACCTCGTGCACGGCGAAGCGCCCGATGAAGCCGGTCTTGCCACAAACGTGGCAACCGACCGGCCTGTAGAGCTGCTCGGGCAGGTCGCCACCCTCCCAGCCCAGGGCGACGAGCGCACCTTCCTCGGGCGCATAGGCCTCTTTGCACCGCTCGCAGAGCCTCCTCGCCAGGCGCTGGGCGACGACGCAGTCGAGGGCGCTGCCGACGAGGAAGGGCTCGACGCCCATCTCGATGAGCCGGTTGGGCGTGGTCGAGGCGTCGTTGGTGTGGATGGTGGAGAGCACGAGGTGGCCGGTGAGGGCGGCCTCCACGGCGATGCTCGCGGTCTCCCGGTCGCGGATCTCGCCGATCAGGATTATGTCGGGGTCGGCGCGAAGTATCGTGCGGAGGGCCAAGGCGAAAGTAAGGCCCGCTTTGTTGTTGACCTGGATCTGGTTGATACCGTCGAGCTGGTACTCGACCGGGTCCTCCACCGTGATCACGTTTTTGGTCGCCTCGTTCAGCAAGTTGAGCGTGGCATAAAGGGTCGTGGTCTTGCCCGAGCCCGTCGGCCCCGTAACGAGGACCGTGCCGTAGGGTTTGCTGTAGGAAACCTCGTAACGTACCATGTTGGCCGGCAAGAAACCGAGCTCGGAAAGCCGGAGGTTGGCGCTCGAGTTGTCGAGGATCCGCATCACGACTTTTTCGCCGTTCACGGTCGGCAGCGTCGCCACCCGCAAGTCGACGGACCGGCCCTCTATGACCGACGTAATGCGGCCGTCCTGGGGGATACGCCGCTCGGCGATGTTTATGTCCGCCATTACCTTCAGGCGGCTCACGATGCCGTTTTGGATATTGCGGGGCGAGCGCATGACATCGTGGAGCACACCGTCGATCCGGTAGCGGATCCGTACGTCTTTTCCCGTGGGCTCCACGTGGATGTCCGAGGCCCGGTCCGAGATCGCCTGGCTGATCAGCAAGTTGACCAGCCGCACGATCGGGGCGTCCTCGCGGACCTCCTTGATGCGGTTGAGGGGGTCGTCGTCCAGCGAGGCGCTCGAGGCGGACGCCTCTGCGCTCACGTGCTCGGCCTCGGTGTCCTTGCGGTGGTACTTGCCGATCGCCGCCTGAAGAGCGTCGGCCGTCACAACGACCTGGCGGACGTCGGCGCCGGTCAGGGTCCGGATGTCGTCGATGGCAAAGACGTTGGAAGGGTCCGCCATCGCGACGAGGAGCTTGCCTTCCCACCAGCCGATCGGCATGGCGAGGTAGCGCCGGGCGAGGCTTTCGGAAACGAGCCGCGCCGCAGCCGGGTCGACAGGGTAGGCGGCGAGGTCGACGAACTCGAGGCCGAGCTGGCCGGCGAGGGTGGCGACGAACTGTTCCTCGGTGAGGAGGTGGTCCTCTATCAAGACCCGGGCTAGGTTTTGGCCCCGCTCCTTGGAAGCCTTGAGCGCCTCCCCGAGCTGTTCGATCGTTATGATCCCCGTCTTTACGAGGACTACGCCGAGCTGTTCGTCCTCCGACAGGACGTCGTTCGTGTCGGCCCCCGAGCGTGCACCTAACATTTGAGGAGGCTAGTTGCGCGCCGAGCCGAGGAACTTGAGAAGAAGGCCGCGGTTGACCGGCTCCGGTTCAGGGACTTCGGGCTCGGCCTCGGGCTCTGGTTCCGCCTGGTCCACCGGTTCCGGCCATTCATCGGGGAACTCCGGGGCAAACGCAGCCACGTCGGGGACGCTGTCAAGGTCGGTACCGGCGTCGTGTTCGGGGTCGTCCACCGGCGCGCCGCTATCTGGCGTTGCCACCCGGACCACTCCGAGCTCGACCAGCTCCTTCAGGGCCTTGGAGCCCTCGAACTCGCCCAGTTGGAGGGAGCCGAGCACTTCCCCCGCCTCCTTCCCCCCTCCTATCGCCGCCACCAGCTGCCACTGCTCGGGCTGCAAGGTGACCGGGGAGCCCACCGCCTGGGAGAGCGAGACCTGCCTCTCTAGGGACGGCACGACCGCTGCGATGGCCGGCCACTCGGCCAGGCGGGCCTCTGCCTCCTCCAAGAGAGGCGCCACGTCTTCAGGCGGCAACGTGCTCGCCGGCGGGCTGCCCTCGGCGCGGAAGGCGAAGCTGCCCTCGTCGAGGCGCAGCAGCAAAAAGAAGGCCTCTGCAACGGTCCTCGAGTTTCCCACATCGAAGCCGGCTATCCGCCCGGCATCGATCCAGAGGCTCCCGGCGAGGCGAGGAGAGTCGACCCGCAGCTCGCCCGTCTTGGAGGTGACAGAGAGAAGCGCCAGCACGTCTGGCAGTGCAACTGTCTCGAGCGTACCTTCTAGCGACACACCAATAGTTTCGGCAGGAGGGTCACCGAGGTTGAGAAAAACGGGCAACCCGGCCCGCCCGCCGGCCGAGCTCGGCGAGCACCGCGGCCGACATCGCATCGACCGGCGCGTCCTGGCCGGTCCAGGCCCGGAACTGGCGGGCCGCCTGGTGGATCAGCATACCGACGCCGTTCAAGGGGAGGGCGCCCCGCTCGCGGGCGGCCGCCATCAGCGGCGTCACGGCGGGGGCGTAGATCAGGTCGGCGACCAGCTGGCCAGGCCCGAGGCGCTTGGCGTCGAGGCCAAAGGGGAGGCCGTCGCTCGTCATGCCGACCGGCGTGGCGTTGACGATGAGATCGGCCTCCTCGGCCCCTTCCGCCGCGCCGAGCCCCGCGACCGGGCCGGCGAGCGCCGCGGCGGCTAGCGCCTGTTCGGGCCGGCGGGCGACCACGTCGACCCGGGCTGCTCC
>JAJZYO010000198.1 GCA_021798075.1 Actinomycetes bacterium | reverse complement strand
ACGAAGTCTCGTGGGGGACGATGCTCTACTGGGCCCAGAGCGCGAACGCCATGCTCCTAGGTCAGTGGATCTACCTGCTCGTGCCGGGGCTGTGCATCCTGGCGCTCGGGACGGGCTTCGGCTTGCTCAACTTTGCCGTGGACGAGGTCGCCGACCCGCGCCTCAGGAGGAACGAGCCGGCGCCGGCCAAGGCGACCGTCGCTCCCTCTCTCGGGCTCGTCGGCCCCCCTGGCGAACTGGTCGACGAGGGCGCGGGCCTGAGCCCGGGGAGGGGCTGAAGTTGCCCCCTCTGCTCGAGGTCCGGGACCTCTACATCGGCTACGGCTGGGACGAGCGCAACGTGACCACGATCGTGCGCGGTGTCAACCTCACGGTGGCGCCAGGCGAGGTCGTAGGACTGGCCGGCGAGTCGGGCTGCGGGAAGACCACGCTCGCGTTCGCGGCTGCGGGCCTGCTCGAACCGCCGGGACGGGCCCTAGCGGGCCAGGTCCTCTTCGAGGGCACCAACTTACTGGAGCTGCCCCCCGAGCAGCTCCGCGCCCTTCACCTGGCCCGGATCTCCATGGTCTTCCAGGCGTCGATGAACGTGCTCAACCCGGTGACGCGCATCCGGGAGCAGTTCAAGGACGCGATGAAAGCCCACGGCGTCGGTTCGGCGGACGAGGCCTCGGCGCGCGCCAAGGAGATGTTCGCCCGGGTCAAGCTCCCCGAACGGTTCCTCGACGCCTACCCCCATCAGCTCTCCGGCGGGATGCGCCAGCGCGCGGTGATCGCGTTGGCCCTTTGCCTCGAGCCGAAGCTGGTTTTCTTGGACGAGCCCACGACCGCGCTCGACGTCGTGGTGCAACGCTCGATCATCCAGATGCTGAACGACTTGCGCCACGACCTCGGCTTCGGGGTCGTGTTCATCACCCACGACTTGTCGCTGCTCGTCGAGATAGCCGACCGGATCGCCATCATGTACGCCGGTGCCATCGTGGAAGAGGCCCCGGCGCAATTGCTCTACCAAGGCCCCGAGCACCCGTACACGGCAGCACTGATGAGCGCCTTTCCCCCCGTCGGAGGCAAACGCAAACGTCTCGAGGGGCTGGCCGGCCAACCGCCCGACCTTCGGCGGCTGCCCCCCGGCTGCGCTTTCGCGCCTCGGTGCACGAGGTTCATCCAAGGGACCTGCGACACCGTGGCGCCGCCGGAGGTCAGAACAACCGAGGGGCGCCGGGTGTCGTGCCACCTCTACGCGGAGACGGTGCCGTCTCGGCCGTTGCCCGAGGCCGGGCCGGAGGCCCTCGGCTCGCGGGGGAACGGGGCCCGGGTGGCCGGCCAACCCATAGGGCTCTCACCCGGTGAAGGGGCCACGAATTGAGGCTCCTGGGCGGGTTCGGGGAGGAGGGCAGGCCTTGGTCAGCACCCTAGGTGAAGAAGGCCTACGAGCCGGGCCGCAGGGGAGCCAGGTACCCGTGCTCGAGGTCCGTGGGCTCACGAAGACCTACTCGGTGGGCCGGTTTGGCAAGGCCAAGTTGGTGAGGGCGCTCTCCAATGTCGACCTCAGCGTTATGAGGGGCGAGGTGTTGGGGCTGGTGGGGGAGTCCGGCTCGGGCAAGACCACCTTTGCGCGCACCGTCGCCTTGCTGGAAAGGCCCACGTCGGGCGAGATCCGCCTCCTCGGGCGGGGAGTCCCCAACCGGCTCAACCAAGCACGTCTCCGCGAGCACCGCGGCCACGTCCAGATGGTCTTCCAGGACCCCTACACTTCGCTCGACCCGCTCCACACCGTGCGCTACAGCGTCGCCCGCCCGCTGCAAACCTTCAAGGTGGCGCCGAAAGCTGCCCACGCGGAGGCGGTGGACCGGCTGCTCACCCAGGTCGGGCTGGTGCCGCCGCAAGACTTCCTCCGGCGTTACCCCTACCAGCTCTCGGGAGGCCAGCGCCAGCGGGTGGGCGTGGCGCGCGCCCTCGCGGCGCGCCCCGCACTGCTGCTCGCCGACGAGCCGACGTCCATGCTCGACGTCTCGATCCGGCTCTCCATCATGAACCTGTTGTTGGACCTGCAAAAAGCCGAGTCCCTCTCGCTCGTGTTCGTGACCCACGACCTGGCCGGGGCCTCCTACATGAGCGACCGCATCGCGATCATGTACGCCGGGCACCTGGTCGAGGTGGGGCCTTCGGAGCGGGTCATGGGGGAGCCCCGCCACCCCTATACGCAGTTGCTCCGCCGGGCCGCGCCCGACCCGGCCAGCCACTTCGGCGCCGGCCGACGCTTCGAGGCCCGGGGCGACCCGCCGGACCTGGCCAACCTGCCGAGCGGCTGCCCGTTCGCCGCCCGCTGCCCGCACGTCCGCAAGGAGTGCACGGAGGCTCTGCCGGAATGGCGCCAGGTGGGGCCGGGGCACCAAGCCCGCTGCGTGCTCTACTGACCCGGGCGGCCCCCGGCGAGGTCGGCATCCACCGGTGAGCGGGGGCGCCTCTGGTAGCCTGGGGTGGCCACCTGAGACGGCCTAGCCAGCGGAGCCGGGCGCGGCTCTCGCTGGGCTTGGGCGCCTCCGCCGGCCACGTGACGACGAAAAGCCGAGCATGGAGGGATATTGGCGAAGCACATCTTCGTGACCGGGGGAGTGGCGAGCTCCCTCGGCAAGGGTCTCACCGCGGCGTCTCTTGGGCGCCTCCTGAAGAGCAGGGGGCTCCGGGTGACCATCCAAAAGCTCGACCCTTACATAAACGTCGACCCGGGGACCATGAACCCCTTCGAGCACGGGGAGGTCTTCGTGACCGACGACGGTGGCGAGACGGACCTCGACCTCGGGCACTACGAGCGGTTCATAGACGAGGCGCTTTCGCGCGATTCCAATGCCACCACCGGTTCGATCTACCAGGCAGTGATCGCCAAGGAGCGCCGGGGCGAGTACCTCGGAAAGACAGTCCAGGTCATCCCGCACATCACCGACGAGATCAAGCTGCGCATCCGCCAGATAGCGACAGAGGACACCGATGTCGTCATCACCGAGATCGGCGGGACGGTGGGCGACATCGAAATCCTCCCGTTCTTGGAGGCGGTTCGCCAGCTCCGAAAGGACGTGGGGCGCGACAACGTGTGTTACGTGCACGTGACCTTGGTGCCCTACCTCGGCCCCTCGGGGGAACAGAAGACCAAGCCGACCCAGCACTCGGTCACCGAACTGCGTTCACGGGGGATCCAGCCAGACGTCATCGTGCTGCGCAGCGACAGGCCCATCCCGAGCGGCCTGAAAACCAAGATCTCCTTGCTCTGCGACGTCCCCGAGGAAGGCGTCATCTCCAACGTGGACGCCCCCAACCTCTATGAGATCCCTCTCGCCCTCCACGACGAGGGCCTCGACGGCTACGTCTGCCGCCTGCTCCACCTCGATGCCGCCAAGCAGGACGCGAAGCGCGACGGCAGGGGCGAGCAGCCGGCGGCGACGGCCCTAGACGGCGCCCGGCCCGACCTCTCCCAGTGGCGGGCGCTCGTGCAGCGGGCCGAGCTTGCTTCCAAACCGGTACGGGTCGGCCTCATCGGCAAGTACGTAAACCTCCCCGACGCCTACCTGTCGGTGGTCGAGGCGCTCCACCACGGCGCCTACGCCCACGGGGCGCGGGTCCAGCTCGATTGGGTGCAGGCCGAGGAGGTCGAGGGCTTGATGGTCGAAGGCCGCCTCCGGGACTTGGACGGAATGGTGATCCCCGGGGGCTTCGGCGAACGGGGCATCGAAGGCATGGTGGCGGCCGCGGGTCATGCCCGGGAGCAGCAGATCCCCTGCCTCGGGCTGTGCCTCGGGCTGCAGGTGATGGTGATCGAGTTCGCCCGCAACGCCGCCGGCCTCACCGGGGCCAACTCCCGAGAGTTCTCCCCTACTGCCCCCTACCTGGTCATCGACTTGATGAGCGACCAGCGCGAGATCGTGAGCCAGTCCAATTACGGCGGCACCATGCGCCTCGGGACCTACCCGGCCAAGCTGCGCCCCGGCAGCCAGATGGCGGAGATATATGGCTCTGAGCTGGTGTTCGAGCGGCACCGCCACCGCTACGAGGTGAACCCCCGCTACCGCACCCGCCTGGAGCAGGCCGGGCTCGCCTGCTCGGGGGAGTCCCCCGACGGCCGTCTCGTCGAGATGATAGAACTGCCCGGGCACCCTCTCTGGGTAGGTACACAGGCCCACCCGGAGTTCAAGAGCCGCCCCGACCGGCCTCACCCGCTGTTCAAGGCGCTCGTGGGCGCCGCCCTGGCCCGGGCCGAGGGGCGCCGGCCGCACCTGATCGACCCGGACACCTTCCAGCCCGAGGAGGCCAGCCTTGCCATCGGATAACTTCCGCAAGCTCTCGGAGCGTCCCGTCTACGACTCGGCGCTGCTCCACGTGGCCGTAGCCACGTTCGAGGCACCGGACGGCTCGCGCTTCGAGCGCGACATCGTCCACCACCCCGGTGCCGTGGTCATGGTGCCCTTCGACGAGGGCACGGGCGAGGTGGTCCTGGTGCGCCAGTACCGTGCGCCGCTCGACACCGAACTGCTGGAGGTGCCGGCCGGCAAGCGCGACGTGGACGGCGAGCCGCCCGAGGTGACGGCGCAGCGCGAGCTCGCCGAAGAAGCCGGGCTCGAGGCGGGCAAGCTCGAGCTGATCGGGCGTTTTTTCAATTCGCCGGGCTTTTCCGACGAGCAGTCCTGGTGCTACCTCGCCAGGGACCTGAAGGCCGTGCCCGACGAGCGCCATGGGGTGGAGGAGCAGCACATGACCGTGGAGCGGGTCAAGTTCTCCGAGGTGGGCGCGCTGGTGCGCGCCGGGGAGATCGCGGACGCGAAGACGATCGTGGGGCTCTTCCTCGCGCAAGCGTTCCTGTCGTAGCCGTAGGGGAAATGGGCCGTAGGGGAAATGGGCCGTAGGGGAAATGGGCCGTAGGGGAAATGGGCCGTAGGGGAAA